>QHVD01000148.1:0-2915 GCA_003222235.1 Gemmatimonadota bacterium
TGGGCTCCGGCGGCTCGATCTTGTTCTTCACGCCGTCCAGCCCCGCCATGAGCAGCGCCGCGAACGTCAAGTACGGGTTGCACGACGGGTCGGGCGCCCGGTACTCGATCCGCTTCCCCTTCGCGGACTTGGAGTAGACCGGAATGCGGCAGATCGCGGAACGGTTGCGCTGAGAATAGATCAGATTGATCGGCGCCTCGAAGCCGGGCACCAGCCGCCGGTAACTGTTGGTCGTGGGCGCCGCGAACGCCAGCAGCGCCGGCGAATGGCGGATGAGCCCGCCGATGTACCACCGCGCTGTCTCCGAGATCAATCCATACCCCTTGGGGTCGAAGAACAGGTTCTTCCCGTCTTTCCAAAGGCTCATGTGGACGTGCATCCCCGAGCCGTTGTCGCCGAACAGCGGCTTCGGCATGAAGGTGACCGTGTACCCATGCCGATGACACACGTTCTTCACGAGGTACTTGTACATCATGAGCTGGTCGGCCATGCGGGTGAGCGTGGTGAACCGCATGTCGATCTCCGTCTGGCCTGCCGTGCCCACCTCGTGATGGTGGACCTCCACCTCGATCCCCGAAGCCATCATCGCCAGCACGATCTTCGACCGGAGGTCCTGCAGCCGGTCGACCGGCGGCACCGGGAAGTATCCCTCCTTGTGGCGCGGGCGATGGCCGAGGTTCGGGGTGCCGCCGTTCGCCCCCGAGTTCCAGATCCCCTCCTCCGATTCGATGTGGTAGTAGCCTTCGTGCGCGTTCTGGTCGAACCGCACGGAGTTGAAGATGTAGAACTCCGCCTCGGGCCCGTAGTACGCCGTGGTGGCGATGCCCGTCTTCACCAGGTACTGCTCCGCCTTCTGCGCCACATAGCGCGGGTCCCGCGTATACCGCTCGAGGGTCACCGGATCTACGACGTCGCACGTCAGCGAGAGGGTCGGCACGTCCAGGCAGGGATCCACGAACGCCGAATTGGGATCCGGCATCAGCAGCATGTCGCTCTCGTTGATCGCCTGAAAGCCCCGGATGGACGAGCCGTCGAAGCCGAGGCCTTCGGCGAACAGCTCCTCCGTCAGCTCCTTCAGCGGGATCGAGAAATGCTGCCAGGTGCCGGGAAGGTCGGTGAACCTGACGTCCACCACTTGCACACCTGCTTCCTTCGCGCGCCGAATCGCGTCGGAGGCCGTCGTTCCTGTGGCGGGTTTTGCCCCTTGGGCAGTCTTGGTGGGTTCCAACGTCGCAGCCATGGCGTCGCTCTCCTCAACGGGTCTCGGTGGGTGGGGGACTTTGCACGGTCGGTGCCACGAACGACGAGCGCCCGGCGACGGGCTCGGAGTGCCGGATTCTCGCTCAGATCTGGCGCGCTGGTCTGTCCCAGAATCCGCAGAACCTAAGGGCGCTGTCGCGTGGTGTCAACCGTTCTGCGTACATACCGCAACAGAACGGAACGGAATGGCGACCTGGACGGGCCTCGACTGCACCTGTGACGGCGGGAACGTGCATAAGTTGCACAGTTTGCGAAGCGCCGAGCACTATCCCTCAAGCGTTTCCAGGAAATGCCATAGCTCCACGGCCGAAAATTCACCGAAGCGCTCTTGTACATCCCGCTCCGACCACTCCAGGAAGACCCAGGTGGTGCTCCGGTGGCGCTCGCCGCTCAGGAAGTGGAGGCGGCCGCGCACCGCTCCGGGGCCGACTTCGGCATCGGGCTGCATTTCCATGAACACCTCCCAGCGCTCGTCCCCGCGCTTCAGCTCGCCCATGTGCTTGACGCGTTCCTGCCCTGGAAAGGGGGCGCTCATGGAGCGGTCTCGTGGCTCACGTCTCATAGAGTACGCTGCCCGAGGGATTCATGCCAGTTAGATTCCGGCTCGCATATGCACTGTCGCGCCTGCGGGACGGCGCTCGCAGCGCCAGCCAAGTTTTGTCACAAGTGCGGGGCCGCAGTAAGCGCGCCGCCCGCTACCCGGGCCGCGGGGTGGCGGGCCGGGCTCCCGTGGGGTGTGGCCGGGGCCGCGCTCGGTGCCCTGATCGCCGTGGTGGCCTTGAGGGCCTCGGGAGGCGGGATGCGGGATGCGTCGGGGAGCACGCCTCCCGTATCGCGCCTCGGACCTCCCGACATCTCGCAGATGTCACCCGAGGAGCGCGCCACCCGGCTCTATAACCGGGTGTTGACGCTCCATTCGGAGGGCAAAGCCGACAGTGCCGGCTTCTTCCTCCCGATGGCGCTGCAGGCGTATGCAATGCTCCCCGCGCTCGACGTGGACGCGCGTTATCATATCGGGGTGCTCGACCTGACGGGTGGCGACGAGACCGGGGCGCTGGCGCAGGCGGACTCGATCAACCACGCCGTTCCGAATCACCTCTTCGCCTCCATGCTGCGGGCCCGGGCGCTCGAGCTGCGGCGCGACGCCCCCGGGGCGCGACAGGCCTACGATAATTTCCTCCGGCACGAAGCGGCGGAGCGCGCCCGCAAGCGACCCGAGTACGCCGAGCACGAGACCAACCTCAACACCTTCCACGAGCAGGCGATCCGCGCCACCGCCGGGAACCCCAGGCGTGGCCGCTGACAAGACCCGCACCATCCATCTCGCGCACAGCCCTGACGCCGACGACGCCTTCATGTTCTGGGCGCTCGCGACCGGGAAGATCGATACCGGCGATCGCCGCTACGTGCAGGAGCTCGCCGACATCGAGTCGCTCAACCGCCGCGCGCTCAAGGGCGAGCTCGAGGTCACGGCCGTGTCGGTGCACGCCTACGCCCATCTCGCCGACCGCTACGCCCTGCTGGCGCACGGCGCGAGCATGGGCGATCGCTACGGGCCCCGCATCGTGGCGCGCGACGCCCGGCCGGCCGACCCACGCGGCGCGCTGGTGCGCCCGGGGACCGTGATCGCGGTGCCGGGCGAGCTCACGACCGCG
>QHVD01000148.1:2974-22073 GCA_003222235.1 Gemmatimonadota bacterium
TAGCGGCGGGACGGGCGGAGGCGGGCCTGCTGATTCACGAGGGGCAGCTCACGTACGGCGATCGAGGGCTGCACCTGTGGGCCGACCTCGGGGAGTGGTGGCATCAGGAAACTGGGCTCCCTCTGCCGCTGGGCGGCAACGTGGTGCGCCGCGATCTCGGCCCGGCGCTGATGCGGGGCATCGCCCGCGACCTCAAGGCGAGCATCGAGTACGGGCTCGCGCACCGGCACGAAGCCCTCGCTCACGCCAAGGCGTTCAGCCGCGGGATGGACGACGCCCGCACGGACCAGTTCGTGGGCATGTACGTGAACGGCTTCACCCTGGACTACGGACGGGACGGCCGCCGCGCGGTCGAGGAGCTCCTGTCCCGAGCCCAGCGGGCCGGCTTGATCCCGGCGCCGGTCGCGGTAACGTTCGTGGCGGCAGGTCACTGACGCGCGCCGCCGGGCCGGGCGCTTCGCAAAGGAGTGGTGCGTGGTCCAAACGTCGGGGCGCCTCCAGGTTCTCGTCGTGGACGATGAGGAGCCCGTCCGCAACGCGCTCAGACAATATTTGACGCAGCAGCAGTTCGAGGTGTACGCGGCGGGTTCGGGCGACGAAGCGCTGCAACAGCTCCGCCGCCACCGTATCGCCCTCATGCTGTGCGACATTCGCATGCCCGGGACGAGCGGAGTGGACCTCGTCCCACAGGCCCTGGAAACCCAGCCGGACCTCGCCATCCTGATGCTCACCGCCGTGAACGACGCCACGACCGCCGCGCTGTGCATGCAGCGCGGCGCCATGGATTACCTCACGAAGCCCGTCGAGCTCGAAGACCTGGGGCGGGCGGTTCAGCGGGCGCTGAAGCGCCGCGACACCTTGCTGGAAAACCGGCAGCTCAACGAGTGGCTCAAGGAGGAGGTCACCACGCGGACGGCCGAGCTGCACCAGGAGCGCATGAAGCTCGAGCGCCTTTCGGTCGCGACTCTCGAAGCCCTGGTGAACGCCCTCGAAGCGAAGGACCCCTACATGCGCGGCCACTCGGCCCGGATTGCGGATCTCTCCGCCACGATCGCCCACCAGCTCGGGCTGCCCGAGGAGCAGGTGGAGCAGGTGCGCATCGCCGGCCGGCTGCACGACATCGGGAAGATCGGCACGCGGGAGGCCGTGCTGAACAAGGACGGACCCCTCACGCCGGACGAGTTCGAACACGTCAAGCAGCACGTCGTCATCGGCTCCCAGATCCTCGCCCCGCTCGCGCACCTCGGGATCATCATCGGCGGCGTGCGCAGCCACCACGAGCGGTGGGACGGGAACGGATATCCCGACGGCCTGCGTGGCGAGGCGATCCCCATTGCCGCGCGCATCGTCGCCACCGCGGAAGTCTACGACGCCCTCTCGACCTCGCGGCCCTACCAGGACAAGATGACTCCGGAGCGGGCGGTCGAACGGATGGCAGACCTCGCCGGCACGGTGCTCGATCCCAAGATGTTCGAAGCCCTCGGCGCCGTCGTGGCGCGCCGGCGCACGCTCGTGTTCCTCGACGAAGGCGGCAGCGGCACCGAGGCCTGACCTGGCGGTGCTCGTCGCGGTCACCGGAGCGACCGGCTTCGTAGGGGGGCACGTCGCAAGGACGCTGCTCCGGCGGGGGCACCGGGTACGGGGCCTCGCGCATGACCCGGCCCGCGCGCATCTCCTCGCCGACCAGGGCGTCGAACTCATCACGGGGAGCCTCAGCGACTCGTCGGCGCTGCACGCGCTTGCCCGCGGCGCCGACGCAATCGTCCACCTGGTCGGCATCATCGTCGAGCGCGGGCCCGCGACCTTCACGGCCGTGCACGTCGAGGGTACGCGAAACGTGCTCGCGGCCGCCGTCGCGGCCGGGGTCCGGCGCTTCCTCCACATGAGCGCGGTCGGCGCGCGAGACGAGCCCGGGGCCACCGCATATCACCACACAAAGGGGCAAGCCGAACAGCTCGTCCGCACCGCGGCGCTCTCGCACGTCATCTTCCGGCCGTCCATCATCAGCGGGCCGGAGAGTGTCCCCATCCGGACTATCGCCCAACTACACCGCAGGTCGCCCGTGATCCCCGTGTTCGGGGACGGCCGCTTCCCGACGCAACCCGTGTGGGTCGAGGACGTGGCGCTGGCATTCGCGCTCGCGGCCGAGCGATCGGACGTGACCGGCGTGCTCGAGCTCGGCGGACCGCAGGTCTTGACCTACGAGGAGTTCCTGCTGGCGATCGGACGCGCGGCGGGCCACCCCCGGCCCTTGATCCACCTTCCGTTGCAGCTCGTACGGGCGGTGGCGCGCGCGTTCGACCTGCTCGGTCCGGCGGCGCCGATCACGAGCGACCAGTTACAGATGCTCGTGGAAGGGAGCGCGACGCCCGAGAACGCCGCCGAGCCGGTGTTCGCCATCCGGCCGGTGCCTTTCGAGGAGGGGCTGCGGCGCTTCCTGTGACCAAAAAAACCCAACCCGGGGCGGAACTCCTCCCCGGGTTGGCGGTCGGGCGAAGTGGCCGTCACACTTCGGCCGCGACCTCATCATGGCTCATCCCTTGTACGACGACGGGACGCGAAGGTTTCACGTCCCCGTTGCCCCGATTAGACGCATAGCCCCCCGATTTGGTTGCACCCCCCCACCTCCACCCCCCACCCCCTACCCCCACCCGTCCCCCCGAACCCCCCTCGCGCTAGAGCCAACGTTTCACTCTGCCTACGCGCGACACCGTGATCCTTGCGTGTCGCGAGCGGCTCCGCAGCACCGCCTCTGTGTTGGAAGGACCCCAGCCGGTCCCGGTGGGTCCGAACACCACTTCGGGATTCGAAACGGTGAGATCGACCCCAAGCTCTGAGGGACCGGTCCAACGCAGATACGGCTCCCACGAGCTGCCCGTCCAGCGGTCGATCCGGAGTGAGTCCGCTGCGAGCACCACCCGACTGCGGAATCCATTCGCGATCGCCGCGCTGCGGGCGACCGCGAGCGCGGTGGTGATGTCGGCGGAGGCGGCCTCTACCGCGACCCAGCTCAGCCAGTCCTTCAGAGCGGGAAGCGTGGCGACCGTCACCGCGCCCATCACGGCGATCGTGACTGCCAGTTCGATGAGGGAGAAGCCGCGGCGCACGGCACCCAATAAAAGGGCGACGCGTGGGAATCACGGTATCGATTCCTTGCGCCGCGCACCCCGAAAACGCGGGCGCGTGCGGTCTAACCTTGCAACGCGGAAAGCGCTATGTTGTGCTAGCCGCTGACGTTGCAGCGAAGGCCGGTCGGCCCCGCTCAGCACTCCGCACTCGGGAGACGCAAGTAATGCCGGTTTCGCGCGCGAAGTTCGAGTCGCTGCCCCGCGCCGTCTTGCTGCGGCGGGTCGCCGCTCACGCGAGCGCGATGTCGCTCGCGCCGGGAGGGCCCCGGGTGTGACGGGCGTGGGAGCAGGGGCTGGGGCGGGGGCGGGAGCGGTGCACCGCGACCCGCTGCAGGTGTTGAGGGAATATCGCAATCTCGCGCCCTGGAACCTGCGCGATCTGTCGGCGCTGGTCGGCGCGGTGCTCGATGCGTCGGCCATCACTCCCATCAATGCGGCGGCGCGGGCTCAGCCCTCGGAGCGGACGATCCGCTTCTACGTGACCAAGGGTCTGGTCAGCCCGCCGGAGGGCCGCGGCACCGCGGCCACGTACTCCTACCGGCACTTCCTCCAATTGCTCTGGATCAAGCTGCGGCAGATGGAGGGCGCCACCCTCGCTACGATCACGAAGGAGATGCAGGACCAGACGGGCGACGTGCTGGAGCGTCGTGCCGCCCAGGCGCTGGGGGCCTCGCTCCTCGTCCCGGACCGGCTGCAGGTGCGCAGCCGAGGCGCGCCGCCGCGCGGCAAGTCGGGTCGCGCCCTCACGGCGTGGATCGCCCGCGACGCGGAGCGGGATACCGAGATGCCGAGCTCGTGGCGCCGCATCCCCGTCGGGCGGGGGCTGGAGCTGCACATCGAGGCGGCCCACCCACTGGCCCGGCTCGGCCCGGACGATACCGCGCTCGCCGAGGCGATCCGACAGGCCGTCGCGAAACTGATGCCGCACGCCGGCACGTAGGGCTCACACTCGCCACCCCGGAGCGTTCATGGGCTCGCTGATACCTCTGATTATCGTGCTCGTCGTCGGCGGATGGTTGATCGCCGCCTACAACGGGCTCGTCTCGCTCAAGAACCAGACGATCAACGCGTTCAAGCAGATCGACGTGCAACTCAAGCGACGGCACGACCTGATCCCAAACCTGGTGAACGCCGTAAAGGGGGCCATGGACTTCGAGAAGTCCACGCTCGAGGCCGTGATCCAGGCCCGCAACCAGGCGGTCAAGGTCGGCGCCGCCGGTCCCGATGCGATCAAGCAGATCAGCCAGGCCGAGAACACCCTCTCGTCCGCCCTGCAGCGGCTTATGGTGGTGGTCGAGCAGTATCCGCAGCTCAAGGCGACCGCGAACGTCGGCCAACTCCAGGAAGAGCTGACTTCCACCGAAAACCGGATCGCGTTTGCCCGCCAGCTCTACAACGACACGGCGACCCAGTACAACACCAAACAACAGCAGTTCCCGACGAGCGTCGTCGCGGGGATCGCGAAGGCGCAGCCCGCCGACCTGTGGGAGATCGAGGACCGCCAGGAGAGGGCGGTGCCGCAGGTCGACCTCTCGATGAAGCCCAAGGTGTGAGCGACCCGACCGCTCTGAATCTGTTTCAACAACAAGAGGCCAATCGCCGGCGCACCGCACTGCTGGTGATTGGCTTCGTCGCATTCTTCGCGTGGCTGGGGTTCGGCGGCGACTACATCTACCACCTCTACACCGTCGACGCACCGCGCACCGCGTATCACCATACCTTCCCGTGGTTCGGCATCCTGCTCTCGCTCGTCGCCGTGGCGATGGCGTCGTACGCCTACAAGACGGGGCCGGACAAGGTGCTGTGGTCGACGGGCGCCCGCGAGGTGGTCGATCCGGCGACGGACCGGGAGCGACAGCTCGTCAACGTGGTCGAGGAGATGGCGATCGCCGCCGGCGTCCCCCGCCCGCGGATCTGGATCGTCGACGATCCCGACCCCAACGCCTTCGCGACCGGCACGGACCCGCTGCACTCCCACGTCGCCGTGACCCAGGGGTTGCTCGACCTCTGCAACCGCGACGAGCTGCAAGCAGTGGTGGCGCACGAGCTCGGGCACGTGAAAAACCTGGACGTGCGCCTGATGACGACGCTCGCGGCGCTCGTCGGCGCGGTGGCCCTGATGCACGACGGCGCCGCCCGCGTCGTTCGCTTGGGCGGCGGGTCGCGCGACAGGGGGAAGAAGGCCGGCCCTCTCCTCCTGATCCTGCTGGTCGTGTGGATCCTTTCCTGGATCCTCGCCCCGATCATCGCTCAGCTCCTGGCGCTGGGCGTGAGCCGCAAGCGGGAATACCTGGCGGATGACATGAGCGCGCAGTTCACGCGCAACCCGCTCGCCCTCGCGAGCGCCTTGCAGAAGATCGAGGGCGCGGAGGCCCCGACGACCCACATCAAGCGCGGGGCGGCGCATCTGTGTATAGCCGATCCCCTGGGGCGGCGGCTCACGAGCCACGAGGGGCTCTTCGCCGACGCCCTTGCAACTCATCCGCCCATGGCGAAGCGGATCGCCATCCTGCGGGGGATGGGGTACGCGCAGCTCAAGAAGGAGGCAGGCCCCGCTCGATAAGCACATTCACATTCATCTCTGCCGAGCGCGCTAAACCAGACGGGCGTTGCAGAGCCGGCGGACCGCGGCCGCCGCCCGGTCGATGTGCTGGATAGCGGTGAGCAGCAGCTCGCGCACTGCGAACCCGTCGGCCTCGAGCCCGGCGAGCTGCGCCGAGCAGCGGGCGACGCATAGCGCGTCGATCACGTCCGCTACGGCCGCGGAGCGGCGCAGGGTGTCCGGATCGGGCATCTTGTAGGTGGGCGTCACAGCGGCCAACATAGCCCCGTCCGGGCATTGACCGTCACCCTTTTTCCCCATGCCCTAGCGCTTTTTACCGCGTCTTCTTTTCACGCCTCTCTTTCCTCTTCGACCTCGCGCTCCAGCTTGAGGAGGCGCCAGCCCGTCACCGTAGCGCCGAGCGCGAGGACCGGGAACACCTGGAGCCCCTGCAGCGCCAGTCCGGCCGCGACCGCTTGCTCGGGCGCAATGTCGAACGGCAGCAGCCCGACAACGAGCGCGGCTTGCGTCACCCCGACGTTGGCGGGCGTGGGACGGAGCAATCCGCTGAGATTGGCGGCGATCAGCGCCGTGAACGAGGCGGCCGGCGTAACCCGAAGGTGAGTTGCCTGCAGCACCAGGTGGTACGTCGCCCACTGGGTACCCCAATTCCACAGCCCCAAGAGCGTCGGCACGAACAGCCGGCCACCCTTCCCCATGCTCCCGAGCGCCGCCATCCTCGACCGCGCTTTGGCGGGCAGCTGCTCGGCGAGCCACGCCCAGCCGCGGGCCCAGGCGAGCAGCACCACGACGCCGAGGGCCAAGCCCGCTGCCACCTGGACCACCCGCAGCCACAGCTCGAGCTGCAGCACGCTCGGCGCCATGACGAGGAATAGCGCGAGCGCCAGCGCCTCCGCGACCCGTGTCCATACGACCGACGAGACCGCCGCCCCCACCGGCACCCCCCCCCGCTGGGCGATCACGCGCACGCGCGCCGCCTCCCCGACCACGGCCACCGCCAGATTGTTCACGGCCGCGCCAACCAGATTCGCCTCCTGCGCCGCTCGCCAGCTATGCGGCGCCACGGGCTTGAGGATCAGGTGCCAGGCCCAGCCCTTCGCGACGAGCGAGGAAAGATTCACCGCGCACGCCACGGCCAGGATCAGGGGGTTCGCCTCGAGCAAGGCCATCCCCGTCGAGCGCCATGGGAAGCCCACCAGGAACTTGAGCGCGAAGCCCACGCCCACGAGGCCGAGCAACCACCACAGCCAGCGGAGGCGACGCGCCTTGAGGCGACGAGTGCCGTTCCGACCGATCCTGCCCACGCTTCTCAGCTTCGACGAGGCTGAAACGGCACGAGCTCTGCGAGAGGGCGGAAGGTGTAGCCCGCGGCCTGGGCGTCCGCGATGATCCCCGGCAGCGCCGCGGCCGTGCGGCGGCGATCGCCCTCGGGATCGTAGCCGTCCCCGTCGTGCAGCAGGACGATGGCCCCGGGGCGGAGCTTGCGCTGCACCCGCCGCCGGATGTCCTCCGCGGAAACGCCCGGGTCGGAGTCCCAAACGCCGAAGGTCCACCCGAACACCGCGTAACCCAGACGCCGCGCGGCGATCGTCACGAACGGATTGCGGTAGCCGTGCGGCGCGCGGAAGCTCTTCGCCGTGCGTCCCGTCGTCGCTCCGATGATCTCGTGGGTTCGCTCGAGCTCCTCACGGATCCGGCGCGGGCCCTGGAAGTGAAGCTTCCTATGCCGCAGGGTGTGGTTGCCGATCTCGTGACCCGCGTTCGCCACTCGGCGCGCGATGTCGGGGAAGCGCCGCACGTGCTCGCCGACCATGAAGAAGCCAGCCGGCACACTCGCGGTCGCCAGGGTCTCGAGAATGCGATCCGTCGCGTCCGGGTTCGGGCCGTCGTCGAAGGTCAGGTACGCCAACCGGGAGTCGCGGCGACCACGCCCGACGACCGGGCCGAAGATCCGGCTGTTGGGCTCGTACGTGCCGTAAGCCCACGCGCCAACTGCCGCGCCGGCGGCAGCGAGGGGAAGAATCACGGCCATGGGCGGGGGAAACACGAAGCCCCCGGGACGGCAGTTTGCGCCGCCCGGGGGCTCCACGCACCGGTTACCCGGAGCCGGGGGATTGCTCCCTCCGTTCTTCATCCTGTCGCCACCGGTTGACTGATACGTCGCTCGGTAGGGCGTTCAGGAGCTCCGGCTTCGATCCCCAAGCAGCCTGGCCGGGCCGCAAGGTTCACCGATGCGGGTGCTGCGGGTCAGATCGGGTCGCGGACCGACCTTCCGCACTGCACGTCGAGGCACCACATCGACGTGGCTGGAGCACGCGACTGGCCCCAACTATCCGAGCCGGAGAGCTTGCTCCCGGATCACCAGCCGCCTGAGCCCTTGTTTGCGTCGGCGGCCTCCCCGGAATTTCCGCCCGGACCCGTCTTGGAGGCGTGATTGGGATACCAGATCCCAACCCTTCCCTCCAAGCCGCGTGGGCACAATATAGGACCCCGCTCGAAACGCGCAAGTGCCGATATTCCTTCGGGTTAGCTCACTGGAGTGTGCATCGTCTGTGGAGACTAACCCCCACCCCCCCTGTTGGTTGCGGCGCCCGTCCACACGATGTGGAGTTGTTGATCCACGTGTCCTCATGACGCCGTCAGATGTCAATCCCAACTTCGTGATAGCTGTAGGGTGCGCCGGGTTGCGGGGGAAGGAGCAACACGCCGGCACCGCCCGTGGCGAACCAGCCGGCGACCAACTGCGTCGGGCGCGCGGTGCCGGGGCTCCCACCCCCGTTCGCGACCGGCTCGCTGAACAGCGCCTGCAGCCAGCGGCGGATGTGCCGCAGGTCCGGGGCGCGGCGACCCAGCATGGCGATAACCGCACCAATGCCATGGGTGGCCCGCAGGAAGTGCGCAATGGCGTGCACCCGCTGCGCGAAGATATAAGCGCGGACACCCGGCTGGTCGTACAAGAGAGTACCTTCGTACGGGTCGGCGGGGGGTGCATCCATCCGAGGGCCGAAGTAAATGAAGACGCGCTGGTCCCCGTCCTCGCGCCCGACGACGGCCGCCGCCGCTTCGGGCCCGAGGCGCGCCGCGTGAATCACGTCGTTTTCACCCAGGATGCCGACCGCGACGGTCCACTCAAGCACGGCGAGCGCCTGGTCGAGCGGGCAGCCGACGGCGTCGTCGTACGCGATGAGCCGGGGCGCTTCGCCAGCGCGCAGAAAGAAATGCGCCAACCCATCCGCGCGATCTTCGAACGCGCGAGTCTGGCGCGAAGTTGCGGGAACCGTCATTGTGACATTATAACCCAGGCCCCAACCCACTCATAGAGGACAGGATGCACTTTCTCGCCGTGCTTGCGTTCATCGCCGCGACGTCGCCTGGCGCGCAGCAGCCCGCACCGGCCGACTCGGCGCGCTCGGAGTCCACGCCCACGGCTGTTACCCCGACGCCGGACCAGAAGCACTTCCTCGACGGGTTGCGCACGGCGAGCCGCGGGATCGCCCAGCTCAAGGACGGCCTGAGCCGTGTGAGCCGCAGCCAGGCGGGTCACGACGAGACGAGCCGGCGTCGCGCCGGGCGTTTCCTCGCGGGTCTGTGCGGCAGCGCGCGGGCGTTTTTGGCCCGGGGTCGCCCGCAAATGAGGGTGTCCGCTTATGAAGACTCCGCCGGCGTCAAGGCGCGCCGCCTGACGAGCCAGATCGACTCGCTCATCGCCTACATGCCGGCGTGCGAGCAGGCCGCGGGCGCGACGCCCGTTCCCGTCGCCGCCGATCTGACCAAGCGCTTGAAGACGTATGACGCGGCGTTGCGGGACTTCCGGGTCGCGGCTGGTTTGCCCGTCAGGCCGGACAGTTCACCAGCAGGGAGACGACAGTAGGGTTGCAGCCGCAAGCCGTAAGCCGCAAGCGGTTCACAGATGATAGTGGTCAGAGAGCGAGGTCTTCCTGGCGACTGTTGTCGTGAGACTGATGACCGCTTGCGGCTTGCGGCTTACGGCTTGCGGCTGCTCTAGGGCACTGGCTGCTGTTTCGGCTCGAGCCTCAGGACCCACAAGCCGCTATTGATGTCGGGCACGAAGATGTTGCCTTCCCGCACGACCGCGCCCCACGCGAAGGGCGTATGCGGCCGGAAGCCGGTCGAGTCGGCGGTCAGGATCCAGCTCATCTCGCGGCCCTGGCGCAGCAAGTCCCCCTTCAGCTCTCCCGAGATGTCGAGCACGCGCGCCCCGCCCTGATAGTTGCCGAGGTACAGCGTGTCGCCCACGACCCACACGTTGTGGACCCCGCCGTCGGTGGGCTCGTACCACGCGACCTCGGCGGGGTGCTCGATGTCGGACAGGTCGATCACGTGAAGGCGCCCGAACGTGAGGTCGTTGCCGCCCGAGAGCCCCTTGTAGGGCCGCGCCGCGTACACTTCGTCGCCTACGAAGGCGTACCTCCCGGCGCGCCATACGGTGTGTGTGCCGCGCACGAAGCCCGGGCCCCAGAGTTGCTCGACGCGTGCGTACGTGGCGTTGAGATCGTACTTGTACTGTGACACGAACTGCGGGTGCTCCGGACTCCCGCCCTTCATGCCGTTGCCGACGTCCAGGATGATGAGCCCGTCGTTCCAGTACGCCAGATAGGCGAGGCCGTCTACCACCATCACGTCGTGGAGGTAACGCCCCGCCTGCGTCTGCTGGGCCTCCCAGCGGGCGACCTCTTTCGGGTGAAGGGGATCCCCGATGTCAATCACGCGTACCGAGCCCGTGGCGTCGTCGGTGATGTAGGCATGTCCCCGGTAGACGTACGAACTGTGCACACCACCCGACACGGTCTCGGTGTACTCGGCGACCGGCCTCGGGTGGCAGGGGTCGCTCGCGTCGAACACGACGATCCCATTTTTCCGGTTCGATGCGCCCTCGCGGCTGAACACGCCGTACTTGCCGTCCTCGGTGGTCATCACGTCGTTGACGATGCGCGCGTCCGTGATCATCGAATCCACGATTCGCGGCTTGGCAACGTCCGTGATGTCGATCGCGTAGACGCGGTCCGCGATCGTGGACATGTAGAGGCACTTCCCCGAGGGGTGCACCCACACTTCCGCGGTGCGGTACTGGATCGGGCGATGCGCGAGCACCTCGATGCCGCGGGTGACGCGGCGCTGCTCCACGCGCACCACGGCGTCAGCCGTCCGCCCGCCCAGCGTCGCGGTCACCGTGTAGCTGCCCGGCGTCTCCGCCACGAAGGCGCCGCCGGGATCGATCTCCGCGACTCCCTGCCCGTTCGTCGCAGCCACCGCCCATTCGACGGGCACGTCCTGGATCGGCCGCGTGGCGCCGCCCCCCCTGCCCCCCCTGCCCCCCCGGATGACGTCACCCGTACGCACCGCGGCCGATGCCGGGTCGATGGCGAGGCGGGCGACGGCGTTGGGCACCACCTGGATCGCGAGCGTGGCCGATGCCGGGCCGGCTTTGGCCGTCAGCGTGGCGCGCCCCGGGGCGAGCGCATGGAGCCGCCCGTCCGGGGTCACGGAAACCACCTTCTGGTTACTCGACCAGAAGGACACCAGGTCGGCGCGACGATCGCCGTGCTTCGAGTACGCGGTTCCGACCAGCGTGAGCCGCGTGCCCACGACCAGCTTCGCGGGCGTGGGCGCGACGTCGACCCGCGCGGGCGACTCCGGCAGGACGTGCACCAGGGCGAACTCGATCTTCTGCCCTGGCTGGCCCGGGATCGTCGCCACCGCGGCAACCCGCGCCACCCCCGCGTAGCCGCCGGTCACGAGGCCGGTGGCGTCCACGCTGCCCACGTCGCTCGCCACGAACCACTCGATGGCTGCGTCTTTCACGGGCTGACCGCCGGCGTCGAGCGCGCGAGCCGCGAGGCGCACCTGCCCTCCGACCTCCACTTCCGCCTCGGACGGGGCGATCTCGACTCGGGCGACCGGGAATGACGCCGGCGCCGTGCCCAATTGCTGCAGCGCGAGCAGAACCGTGAGCAACATTCTAACTCCTCACGGGATGACTGGTTGCGGTGGCTCGATCTTCACAACCCAGAGCCCGCTGTTGATGTCGGGGACGTAGACGAGACCGTCCCGGTAGATGGCGCCCCAGGCGTTCGCGGTATTGGGGATGAAGCCGCTGGCATCGCCGGTGTGCACATGCGCGTACTCCCGCCCCTGCGCGAGCAGGTCGCCCTTCAACTCCCCGGAGATGTCGAGGACGCGGAGCCCGCCCTGGTAGTCGCCGAGGTAGAGGGTATCGCCTGCGACCCAGACGTTGTGCGTGCCGCCGTCTTCGGGCTCGTACCACGCCACTTCGCGCGGATTGCCGGGGTCCGCGATGTCGATCACGTGCAGGCGGCCGTACGCCCGACCCAGACCGATCACGCCGGGTCCACCTCCCTGCTGGCGCGCCGGGAAGACCTCGTCACCCACGAAGACGTACTTCCCGTGTCGCCAGGAGGTGTGCGTGCCCCGGATGAACCCCGCGCCGCCCGCAAGCTCCACCTTCTTGTAGAGCTCGTTCAGGTCGTACTTGTACTGCAGTACGAGCTGCGGATGCTCCGGCGTGCCGCCCTTGATCCCGCTGCCGACATCGAGGATGACGAGGCCATCGTTCCAGTAAGACAGCGTGGCGAGACCGTCCCGCACGTCGATGTCGTGGAGCATGCGTCCGGCCTCCGGACGCTCCACCTGCCAGCGGGCCACCTGCCTGGGGTGGTACGGGTCGCGGAGATCGATCACCCGCATCGACCCCGTCGCGTCGTCCGTGAGGTACACGTACCCCTTGTACACGTAGGTGCTGTGCACTCCGCCCGTGACCGTTTCCGTGAACTCGGCGATCGGCTTGGGGTGGGCGGGGTCCTCGAACGAGAGGATCACGATGCCGTTCTTGCGGGTCGACGCCCCCTCGCGGGTCAGCACGCCGTACTTGCCGTCCTCGGTGGTCATGACATCGTTCACGACGCGGGCGTCCACGATCACCGAGTCGGTGATCGAGGGCTTCGCCGGATCGGAGATGTCGATGGCGTACACGCGGTCGCCGATGGTGGACATGTAAGCGTGCTTGCCGTCCGGATGGATCCAGAGCTCCGCGCCCGGCAAACCCTTCAGCGGCAGCCGGCCGACGATCTGAACCTGGCGAGTGACCCAGCGGGGCGCGACCTGGACGAACGCCTCGGCCGCGCGGCCACCGAGCGTCGCAATGACCCGATAGGTACCCGGCTGGTCCGCCACGAACCCGCCGTCGCCGTCGATCATGGCGTACCCCTGGCCCGCCGGCGCGACTGCCCATTCGGGCCGCGCGTCGGCCACCGGCTTCCGGCCGGCGTCGGTCGCGCTGAAGGCGAAGCGCACCACGTCGCCGGTGCGGACGGACGCCTCGGCCGGCGCGACGGCCACGTGCGCGACCGCATTCGGGACGACCGTGATCGACCAGCTCTCGCTTGCCGAGCCCGCCCCGGCCGTGATCGTGGCACGCCCCGGCGCGCGGGCGGTCACGCGCCCGAACGCGCTCACTTCGAGCAGCGACGGCCGGCTCGACTTCCAGGCCACCTGGTCGTAGCGCCGGTCGCCGTTCACGGCGTAGGGAACCGCCTCCAGGGCGAGCGATGTGCCCGCGAGCATGCGCTCCGGCCTGGGGCGAACGACCAGTTTCGCGGGCCCGAGGGGCAGTATCGTGATGCGCGCGAATCCGACGGTCGATTTCACCGACCGGCCGGGAACAGTGGCCACGGCGGCCACGTTCAGTGTGCCGGTCGCGCCCGCCCGAACCAGCCCCGTGGAATCCACGTCGCCCTCGAACCGCCCGCCGCTCGTGAACCACCGAATCGCGGCTTCGGTCAACTGGTGGCCCGCCGAGTCGTACGCCGTCGCCCGGAGTCGCAGCGTGTCGCCCACCTGCAGCGCAAACTCCGGTGGTTGGACCTCCACGCGGGCGACCGGCTGGGCCAGGCCATCGGGAGGAGTTGGGGGAGGGGGAGCAGGACGGCTGCTGCGTGGGTTGCTGCGACGCCACCAGGATGAAGAGCAGAGCAATACTCATCACGACCTCGCGAGGCGAATGGCGGATGGGGTGGAGCACGTTACCCGTCGGACGAGGGGCACGGTAGGGGCGCGCCAAAGGCAGCGCTTCGCAAAACTTGATGGCGCGATAGTGTCGCTATTGGTGACGCTAGGACGCTGGCGGAGGAGCCTAAGTCTATTGACAGCCTTGAAGGGCGCGTCTACTTTGGGTTCGGTTCAAGCAATAACGTGGCACCGTCACCGGTTTGTCTGCGCCTCCGCGAGGACCACTTGTCTCGCGGTTTTTGTTTGAGCCCGTCTCTGGTCGCGGTGACCAGGGTCGAACCTGTCCGGGGCAGTGCCCCTTAGTACAGAGGTTGGCAAGGTATGGCAAAGGGCAAGGTGAAGTGGTTCAACGACGCGAAGGGCTTTGGCTTCATCGCACAGGAGTCGGGTCCGGACGTGTTCGTCCACTTCACGGCGATCCAGGCCGATGGCTTTCGGAGTCTTGCGGAGGGTGACACGGTCGAATTCGAAGTCGCCCAGGGTCCCAAGGGCTTGCAGGCGCAGAACGTCCGCAAGGTCTGACGGGTCGCATCTGGAGCGGGCCCGGGGCGTCGCCCCGGGCCCGTTTCGTTTGTGGGTCGTATATTTGGGCCATGACTCCGATCCGCACCGCGCTCGTCGCGCTGCTCATTCCGTCGGCCGGGCTCGCCCAGGAGGCACCGCCGGGGAGCGCGCGCCCTGCGACTCCCGCCGCCCCGACCTATCGCGGGTTCGCCCCCGGCGCCCCCTATCGCGACTTCGTGCAGCGTGCGCGCACGCTGGCGGTAGGTGACAGCCTGCGCTGCAATACGTCACGCAACACGGCGCAGCTGATGGAGTGCGGCGTGTCGATCCGTGATCCGGCGGACAGCGCCCAGTTCTACCTCAGCGCCTACGTGCTCGAGAGCAACGTCGCCATCGTGGCCTTCTACGACTCTGCCGGGTTCGGCGAGGCGGGGGGGGGAGCCGCGGCGGGCACCGCGCTCGTGGACCGGACCAAGCGCAGCCTTGCCGGCGTCTTCGGGCAACCGCGGTTGATCGGCCGCAGCGGCTGGGAGTGGAGATACGGGCGGCAGGTCGTCCGCTTCAACTGGCGGGGGCGCGGGACGGCGCGCTGGGTATCGATCACGTTGACCGACAACGACGTGTTGGACCGGATCGGACAGTACGTGCCGAAGGCAGCCGCAAGACCTAAGCCCTAATCAGCCGCAAGCCGTAAGCCGCAAGAACTACTTGAGGCCTGAGGCTTGCGACTTTCGGCTGCTGAGGGCTTGCGGCTTACGGCTTACGGCTGCTCACGGCTGAAGAATAGCCGTTCCGCGAGGGCCGCGATTCTCCGCGCCTGCTCAAGCTGATCGAGCCACCGCGGCGGGATCGCCGCCTCCCCATCTCGGGCGCCGAGCAGCGCTCCCGCAACGGCGGCGTTCGTGTCCGTATCCCCGCCCGCTTCGGCCAGGAAGATCAGCGCCTCCTCGAGCGACGGTCGATGCACGGCGCACCAGAACGCGATCTCGATACAGTGCAGGACGTAGCCGTGCTCGCCCGGAACGTCGATCGGCAGGTCACGCTCGTGCTCCTCCGGGACTCGGCGGATGGCCTCGATCAGCTCCCGCGGCGCGACACTCTCGAGCCGGCGCAGCGTCTCGTCGACGAAGCGCGGGTTGCCGTGCAGCAGCTCCCGCGCGGCGATATTGACGGCCGCCGCGCTCCAGGGGCAACGCTCGTCGGCGTGGGTGATGGCGGCCTGCTCGATCGAGACGCGGATCAGCCGGTCCACGTCGTCGTGGTAGCGCAGCGCGACCGGAATGCAGCGCATGACGGCGCCGTTCGAGGCTGCCGCTCCCTGGTCGCGGGCCACGCGCGCCGCTGCGAACGGCTCCATCCCGCGCTCGATCAGCGTCAGCGCCCGCCGCGTCGTCAGCCCGATGCCACGGGCGTCCGTCCGCATCCATCGCACCCACCGCGCCGCGACATCGTCGGCGTCGAAGTCGCCCGTCTCGATGAGCGACTCGGCGAGCTCGAGCGTCATCGCCACGTCGTCGTCAAAAGGCGATCCCTTGGGCGGCGGCGCGAGGTCCCGGACTCCCCCCGGGAACGCAGCGCGGATCGCGGCCGCCGTGCCGCAGAACTCCGTTGGGACGCCGAGCTGGTTGCCGACGGCGAGCCCGAGCAGCGCGCCGCGGGCGCGAGTGAGAAGGGGTGGTTCCACTGAGCCGCCGACTGGGCGCGGGGTCAAAACATCAGCGCCAGGGCGCCGCTCGGGCGGGCCACCCGCGTCGCGAACCCCTCGCGGTCGGCGTGCGGGCCGGTGTAGGGATGGGCGCTGTTGTAGGCGGCCACGGCGGAGTTCTCGTAGAGGCGGTAATACCCGACGTGCGTGCGGACGGCGCCCCGCGACACCAGGCAGTTGCAGCGGACGGCGGCCGCGGTGCCGGGATTCACCTCGAGTGTGACGTCCGACGCGCTCGTGTTGGTGACCAGCGGAGCGAAATAGCGCTGGCCGGCCACGTCGGCGGTGATGGACGAGACGCGGCGACCGCGGACGCGCCCGGGCTCGGGAAGCGGGCCCTCGAGCGGCTCACCGATGGGCGGGTTGCCCGGGCGAATCAGCCGCCAGCGGTACGCCGCCCACGTTCCGCCGGCGAGCGTGAGGCGCACGGTGCCCTCTGACGCGATCGTGTCCACAGGGACGCCGCTGCGCAGAAGCTCCACGGGCTCGACCAGCGCGTTGTGCACGAGCATCACCCCGGAGCCGACGTAGCCACCGCGCCGGGCGAACCAGCCCGCCACAACCAGCACGGCCACGAGCCCCGCACCAGCCCCTGCTCCGGCGACCCACGAGCCGGGCCTGCTCGAGCCCGGGACCGCTTCCGCCAACCACTGCACTCGCCGCTCGGCGCTCGCGGCGCCGGTGAGCGGCGCCGAGCCGGCCGTCCGGCCCGCGGCGAGCGCCGCCAGCACGGCCCCGGCGGTCTGGAACCGATCCTCGGGCTTCTTCGACAGGCACTTGACGATGACGTCGGACAGCCAGCGCGGGATGTTGGCGTTCACGTCGCTGGCTACGGGTACGGGATCGGCGAGGTGCTTGCCGACGATCTCCGCGCTCGAGTCGCCGTCGTAGGGCGGTGTCCCCGTCACCAGCTGGAAGAGCATGGCGCCCAACGCGTACAGGTCGCTCCGCCCGTCGAGGTTGGCCTGGCCCAAGGCCTGCTCGGGGCTCATGTAATGCACGGTCCCGACCGTGAAGCCGGTGCTCGTCTTGGTGCCTACCGCGGCAGCCGGATCGAGGAGCTTCGCGATGCCGAAGTCGACGAGCAGGACCCGTCCGGTCTTCGCCTCGAGCATCACGTTATCCGGCTTGATGTCGCGATGGACCAGGCCCTGGGCGTGGGCATGGGCCAGCGCCTCCAGGATCGGCTCGGCGACCTGCAGCGCCTCCTCGGCGGAGAACGACCCTCGCCGGCGCAGCGCGTCGGCGAGAGACTCGCCCTCCACGAACGGCATCACGTAATAGACGAGCCCCTCCCCGGCGCCGGCGAAGTGAATGGGAAGGACCGCGGGGTCCTGGAGCCGGGCGAGCGCCTTCGCCTCCCGTCGGAACCGGTCCAGCATCCCGGGCGTCCAGGCAATCTCGGGGTGTAGCACTTTGCAGGCGAGCCGACGGTCGAGGTCCCGGTCCCACAGCTCGTAGATCTCGGCGAACCCGCCGCGGCCCACGAGCCGTTTGACGTCGTACTTGGGGCTGAGCGCGCGAGCGAGCCGCTCCAGGACGGGCGCCGTCCCCGCTGGATCCGGCGGCGCAGGCGCCGCCCGCCCGTCCGTGATCACCGTGGGCGATGGGTTACCGCACGCCGGGCAGAAGGCCGAGCCCACGGGGATCGCGGCCTGACATGCGGGACACGTCAGTTGAGGAGTCACGGCAGGAAAGATTCGCTGTGCGGGCCCGCCGGGGCAACAGGATGGCGCATCGACCGACGGTCACGTGTCGCGTAAGGGGCGCAGCATGCTGCGCCCCTACATTAGAGTACAAGTTCCTATGCTCCTGGTTCGTATTACCGCCGGCCTCGCCATCGGCTACGCCTTCCTCGTCGTCCTCGCGTGGCTGTTTCAGGAGCGGCTCGCCTTTCCGGCGCCGCGCGCGCCCGTACCGGATCCGAAGGGACTCGGGATTTCGAACGGCGAGCGGATCGAGGTGGTGATGAAGGACGGGACCAGGCTCGCGGGATGGTATCTCTCACCCAGGGCGGTCGAAGACGGTGAAGGGCGGCCCGCCCTGTTGTGGTTCTACGGCAACGGGGAGAACATCGCCTCGCTCGCTCCGATCCTGCGCGCGTTCCAGCCGCCCGGGGCGGCGTTGCTGGTGGTCGATTACCCCGGATATGGCGGGAGCGAGGGACATGCGACGGAAGCGGGCCTCTACGCCGCGGCAGACGCGGCGTACGACGCGCTCGCGGCGCGCACCGAGGTCGATCGCGGACGGATCTACCTGTACGGGCGCTCGCTCGGGAGCGCCGTAGCCGTCCACACAGCCGCGCACCACCCCGTGGCCGGGCTCATCCTCGAATCACCGTTTACGAGCGCGGCCGACATGACCCGCCGGCACTACGCGCTCGTTCCCCGATTCATCCTGCGCCTCTCGCTCGACAACCTTGCTGCGATCACGCAGGTGCGCTGCCCCATACTCCTGTTCCACGGCACTGCCGATCGGCTCGTCCCGAGTGCCATGGGGATGCGGGTGGCGGCCGCCGCGCCCGGACCGGTCGAGGTGGTGCTGATCCAGAAGGCGGGACACAACGACACGTACGACGCCGGCNNNNTGACGGCGACGGGGACGATGCGGTCCCGCTCCGCTTCGAAGCGTCGCTCGGCCTCGTCCAGGGCCCGGCGCACCGCCGCCTCGTCCGGGTCGGCAAACTTCGCGCTCGGCGCCACGCGACCCGTGAGCCTCCGCACCGCTACGAGCGCCCGGGTCACTTCACAGCGATCGACGTCGGGATCGGTGTAGCCGGTGACGAGCAGCTCCTCGAACAGCGCCAGACTCGGCTCCTCGCCCAGCACGTAGAGCGACTCCAGAATCTTGGGCCCGAGGAAGCGGCGCCACATCTGATCGCCGCGGATGCGGTGGAACAGCCGGACCAGCACGTCGGCGTGTCCCGCGTAGTACCGTGCGGCCTCCACCGCTGCGGCGACGAACGCGTGGTGCGCCCCCGGCGTGACGAGATAGCGTTCGAACACGGGCCACGCGCCCTCGGGATGCCGCTCGGCGAGGGTGAGGAACGCAAAGTAACGGCGCGCAAGTGGCGCCGCCGTGTCGGCGATGACCGTGCGCAGCCCCGCGACACCCCAACGGGCTCCCACCAGCGCCGCAGCGGCCGCGTGCTGC
>QHVD01000376.1 GCA_003222235.1 Gemmatimonadota bacterium
CGACAATTGAAGAGGAATAGTTGGTGATATACTCGCTGCCTGCCAGCGCACTGATCTCATGCCGTTGCAGCGCCTTGCTGTAATTCACGGTGTTGTTCCAGGTGATGGTCGTTTCCTGCCCTCTGTCTTCGTTCAACCCGGTGGGACGATTTTGACGACCGGTTCCCTGATCTAACGCGCTGCCTCCTCCGTTATCATCGCCGAAATTCTGGTTAAAGGCCTTGTTGTGCCTCAAGTTCAAATCGACCCCGAGGTTGCTCTTGAATCTCAGGGCCGATGACAAAGCGTATTCTGCGTAAATATTGCCGAACGTTTTGAAGTTATTTCTCTTGTCATTGGTGAAATACGCCAGGGCAACGGGGTTAGCGCCGAACTCGTATCGATTGTTGTTGTTATCCCAGGGCGTTGCGAAGAACGGCAAATCGGTGAATGGGTCGCTCGCCGAATACGTGGGATCACTGGGATCCTTGTAGACAGGTATGACGGGAGGCCTGATCAGGGCGTGACGGATAATGCCGGGTGCATCTCCCTTCGAGGAAAGCTTGTCCTGCATGGCATAGGAAAGCAGGAGGTTGGTTCCGATGTTGAAGCGATCACTCAAGCCGGCATTGATGTTCGTCCTGAAATCGAGGCGCTGATACCTGTCGTTCGCGTAAATCACGATGCCATCCTGCTGATTGAGTCCCCCTGACAGGAGGTATTGGACCTTGTCATTACCGCCACTCGCGGTGAGCTGCACGTTTTGCGTTTTTCCCGTGGTGAATAGCTCGTGCAACCAATCGGTATTGGCCAGATCGGTCCGGCTTTTGTCCACCGTATACGGGTTGGTGCCAGTAAACCCGGAGTTGTTCCAGGCTTCCTCCATCTTATTCATGTACTGCGTGGCATTCAGCATGGTCGGGAGATTGGTCGCCCGCTGAATCCCGGCATAGGAGTTAAGGTCGACGGTGGATTTCCCGCTCGCTCCATGCTTGGTCGTAATCACGATTACGCCGGCAGAAGCCCGGGAGCCGTAAATAGAGGCAGCGGAAGCATCCTTGAGCACGGTCATAGACTGCACATCTGCGGGATTCAGAAACGAGATATCGCGGCTGGGAACTCCGTCCACGATGAAGAGCGGGCTGTTGTTACCTATCGTCCCTTCACCCCGGATACGAATATTGATTGAATCTCCCGGCGCACCGGTACTTTGGGTAACCGCCAGACCGGCCACTTGCCCTTGTAAAGCCTGCGCCACATCGGGAACTCTTCGAGTCTCCAGATCCGCCATGTCTACAGAGGCGACGGCGCCCGTGATGTTCGCTCTCCTTTGGGTGGTGTATCCAACGACCACGATTTCATCGAGAACCGCCGCTCCTTTCTCAAGCGCCAACGTCACCGACACCGTCGATCCCTCGGACACGTTGACGATTACCGGTACTGACCGGTAGCCGATCCGGCGCGCACGAAGCGTGTGCGTTCCAGCGGGGACGCCGACGATCGAAAACGTACCGTCTTCACGAGTGAGCGCCCCGAGTCCGGTGCCTTCGACCACGACATTGACGCCGACGAGCGGCTGTCGGGTCAGGCTGTCGATGACGTGCCCGGTGATCGTACCCGTGGGTTGCTGCGCGCCGACGGGAGTAAGGGACGCTGCGGCGCACAAGAGGGCACCGGCAAGCGAGAGAAGGAGGCGACGGGGCACCATCATGAGCGATACCCTCCGCAGGATCGGGACTGTGATGCAGTCCCCTCTCTCACTGCCAAACGCAAAGGGAGGGACGTGTGAGCCGACAGACAATCCACGCCGAAAGATGAAAAGTCAAGCAATGCGGCTGTCTGTCTTCCTCATGCTGGGCGACGGCTACTTGAGGGCGTCGTTGAGGAGCGCGGCCAGGCGGTAGCCCGCCAACGCGATCCGGCGTTCCGCGACGGTGAGCGCCTGGGCCTGATAGGTGGCCGAGGGCGGCGCGCCGCGCGTGACCGCCGCGTACACGACGGTTTGGGCGAGGTGCAGCCCCTCGCGCTCCCAGCCCACCACGTCGGTCGATGCCGCGGGGGTGGCGAGGGATGCCCGCGGGTGGATCCGCTCGATGCGGCGGGCCATGCGTGTGGCGTAGGCGATCGAGTCTTCACCGGGGTCGGGTGCGATCGCCCGGTCGAGGATCTCGTCCCAGTAGGCGTGCAGGTTGTGGCCGGCGTCGAGGGCGAAGGTGTTGCCGCCCAGGTCGCCGCGCGGGAGGGCGTCCTCGGAGGTGACGCGCGAGCTGCAGTGAAGCGGCTGGTGGATGTCGCCCACCAGGTGCAGCAGCCAGGCGAGGGCGACGGCCCTGGTCGTGTCGGCGGCGGTCGAATCGGCGAGCAGGGCGTGGAAGGCGACGACGCGCTCGCCGGCGTTCACCGAATCGGGGCCGGTGCCGGGAATCTCGTGCGGCCGGCCGTTCTCCACGTCCCAGTAGAAGTCGGCGTAGTGCCAGGTGGGGTGGCTGTACACGTGCCAGGGCTCGCGGCGGTTGCGCACCAGGTCAGCCCAGGTGGCGGCGTTCACAAACAGGACGCGGTCGCGCTCGGCGGCGGTGCCCTCGGCCGGGCGCAGCGAGGCGAAGTCGGCCTGGGCCGGTCCGTGCATGAGGAGCGCCACGGCGCGCTCGCGCGCGCGCAGGGTCATGTACTCCCAGGCGATCTCGGCGACGGTGCGGTGGCCGGCGGGGTCCCAGGCGGCGAGCGCCGGGATCACGAGGACCATGGCGAGCGCCCGGAGCGACGCGCGAAGGCACCTGGTCATAGGGGCCGACAACTCCCGAGGCAAGGACTCGAACCTGCGCAAGGCTTCCTTTTGCATCTAGTACACGACGCCGGGTCTGGTGGCCTTGCGCCGTTGTCATCATTCATCGGGAGGGAGCAGGTGA
>QHVD01000377.1 GCA_003222235.1 Gemmatimonadota bacterium
CTCGCGTCACTCGTTGCCGGTCCGCCGCTGGCCCCGCGCGCAACTCGTTCTGCAACATTCTATTGGCTCAGACCGCTCCGCGCACAAGACCTGCTTGTGTCAGCGGCCGCACCGAGCCATCTGGATCGCATGACACGACCGCAAGCGGCCTTCCGAGGCCCCGACCCCGCTGCAGCAAGCGCTCCCGCCCCACGGCGGGAGTTCCTGCCCTTCGCCCCTCCGCTCATCGGAGAGGAAGAGATCCAGGAGGTCGTCGATACGTTACGGTCCTCTTGGATCACGACGGGGCCGAAAACCAAGCGGTTCGAGCAGGATTTCGCCACCTACCTCGGCGCGCCCGGGGCGCTGGCGCTCAACTCCTGCACGGCGGCGCTCCATACCGGGCTCGTGACGCTCGGGATCGGGCCGGGGGCCGAAGTCATTACGACGCCGATGACGTTCGCGGCCTCCGTCAACGTCATAGAGCACGTCGGAGCCCGGCCCGTGCTCGTGGATGTCGAGCCGGACACGCTGAATATCGATCCGGTCCTGGTAGAGGAAGCGATCACGCCGCAGACGCGGGCCATCCTCCCGGTGCACTACGCCGGCCACCCTGCCGCCCTCGATCCGATCGGCGAGCTCGCGAGCGCGCACAAGCTCGCGGTGCTCGAGGACGCGGCCCACGCCCTGCCCGCCAAGTACAACGGCCGCCCCATTGGCGCGGGCCCGAATCCGGCGGCCTTCAGCTTCTACGCGACGAAGAACCTCACGACGGGTGAAGGGGGAATGCTCACCGGCTCCCCGGACTTCCTGGCGAGCGCGCGGATCTTGAGCCTGCACGGGATGAGCCGCGACGCTTGGCGGCGCTATGACAAGGGCGGCAGCTGGCGCTACGACATCCTGGAGCCCGGCTTCAAGTACAACATGACGGACATCCAGGCCGCACTCGGCCTGTGGCAGCTCCGGAAGCTCGAGCGGTTCCAGCAGCGCCGGCGCGAGATTGTCGGCCTCTACAACCAGGCCTTCGCCGGCGTGGACAGCCTGGAGCTGCCGGTGGCCCGGCCCGAGGTAGAGCATGCCTGGCATCTCTACGTCCTGCGGCTCCGGCCCGAGACGCTGCGCATCGGCCGCGACGAGTTCGTCGAGGAGCTGGCGCGCCGCAACATCGGCACGTCAGTCCACTTCATTCCGATCCACCTGCACACCTATTACCGCACCAAGTATGGGTACGCACCGGGGGCCTTTCCCACGGCGTACTCGAACTTCCAGCGCATGCTCAGCCTGCCGCTCAACGTCCGGCTCACCGATCTGGACGTGGCCGACGTCATCGAGGCAGTACTGGACGTGGTGCGGACGCACCGGCGTTGAGACGTGTCGATGTCTAAGCGCGTGTTGGTCATCGCAGCGCATCCGGACGACGAGCTATTGGGATGCGGCGGCACGGTCGCACTCCACACCCAGCGGGGAGACGCGGTGGTGTCGGTCATCGCCTGCGAGGGCGAATCGCTCCGCTATGGGCCGGGCGGGGTGGGCCAGGCCGATCACATGCGGCGCGCGGCCGAGACGCTCGGCGTCCGGGACGTGCGCCAGCTGGGTTTCCCCGACCAGCGGCTGGACACGATCACGCTCACCGAGCTGATCAGCCCCATCGAGCAGATCGTGCGCGAGATACGTCCGAGCATCGTCTACGGGCAGTACGGCGGCGACGTGAACCGGGACCACGAGTTGCTCTTCAAGGCGCTGCTCGTCGCCACCAGGCCCACGGAGCCGTACATCGAGACGGTGTACGCCTTCGACACGGCGAGCAGCACCGAGTGGGGCTACCCGCGGAGCTTCGTCGCGGACACCTGGATCGACATCTCGGCCACCCTGGAGCGCAAGCTCGCGGCGATGGCCTGTTATCAGAGCGAGGTGCGGCCCTACCCGCACCCGCGCTCGCTCGAGGCGCTGCGCAACCGCGCCAAGGCCTGGGGCAACCAGTGCTGCCTCGACGCGGCGGAAGTGTTCATGACGGTGCGGCGGATTGTGCGAAATGACCAAGCGCCTGCTTGACGTCGTGCTCGCCTCCGTGGCGCTGATCGCGCTGGCGCCGGTGCTCGCCGTCGCGGCGCTGGGGATCCGGCTCTCGAGCCGGGGCCCGATTCTCTACCGCGCGCGGCTCGTGGGACTCTGCGGCCGGCGCTTCGTGATGTACAAGCTGCGCACCATGCACGTGGATCACGGCGGTCACAAGAGCGTCATCACCGCCGAGCGTGACCCGCGCGTTTTCGCCTTCGGGCGCCTGCTGCGCCGCCTCAAGATCGACGAGCTGCCACAGCTGGTGAACGTCCTCCGGGGCGAGATGTCCCTGGTGGGGCCGCGCCCCCAGCATCCCGACATCGTTCGCCGGCATTACGCCCGGCTCCACTGGGAAACGCTCCGGGTTCGCCCCGGCCTGACCAGCCCGGGAAGCCTGTACGACTCGGCGAGCGGCGACGCGATCGTCGGAAGCGACGATCCCGAGA
>QHVD01000378.1 GCA_003222235.1 Gemmatimonadota bacterium
CGATCCCCTGGCGAGCGTGGCGGTGCGGCTCTGGCGCGGACTCGCCGGCGACCGGGCGGCCGTGCTGTCGCCCCCCAGCGCGGCGGAGCGGGCGATGGCCGAGTCGGACGAGTACTGGGCGTACTTGATGGCCGGGGCCTACGCGCTGGTCGACGAGGCGGACCAGGCTCTGAGCTGGCTGGAGCATGCGATCAAGGTTCGCGGCTGGATCGACTACCGGTACTTCACCCGCCACGACCGGTTCCTCGCGCGCCTCCGACCGGCTCCTCGGTTCAATGAGCTGATCGCCTACGCCCGAGAAAAGTACGAGCGCTTCGACGGATGAAACCGGCCGGGCTCTTCGCCGGATCGCACCTCGGGTCGCTGTGACACGTGGCTGCAGCTGAATGCTCCACCACACCGTCGCGGACAATGAGCGTAAGGCGCTTGAGGAGCCGCATCGAGTGGACGTTCGTCGCCGGTCGTTCATCGTAGACGAAGTCGTCCGTGACACTGTCCAGGTGGCGTCGGACTAGCCAGAGAAGGCGCTGACGGTGTGTGATGCCACGGCGAACAATCCCGCGGGCGAGCTCGATTTCGCGAGGCCCCACTGACTGCAGAAACGTTACGCATCGCGCTGCTTTTCCTCGGGAACTGTAGGGGGACGTTCTCGGGGGTGCGATTCGGGCCCGCTTCGGTGTTTTCTTGTCGATTTTCCACCCGCTAAGTGGCGTCGTTGCTTGTGGTGCGCCTTGGCCAGCGTCGCGCGGATCGCTCTGAGCCTTATCGCGCTCTCGCTCTTCTTATACCAGTTCACAACCGCGGCGGGCTGAGCGGCGCGCCCGGCCTTGCACGCGGCGCGGCCCGGTCGTACCCTCCTGAATGGACCCTAGTGGCTCCGCGACGTTCGCCGAGCTTGCCGCTCAGCTCGCCGAGATCGGACGCCACTGCTACGCGCGCGGCTGGGCGCTCGGGACGAGCGGCAACTTCAGCGCCGTCGTGCGCCGCAACCCAATGCGCCTCGCGATTACGGCCAGCGGCGTGGATAAGGGCGTCCTCTCGGCGGGCCAGGTCGTGGAGATCGACCAGGACGGCAAGGTCGTGGGCGGGTCGGGCGCGCCCTCGGCCGAGGCGAGTCTGCACCTGACGATCGCGCGCGCGCGCCGCGCGGGGGCGGTGTTGCATACGCACTCGATTTGGGGCACGATCCTTTCCGATGCCGCCACCGACAACGGGCTGGCCATCGAAGGTTACGAGATGCTGAAGGGCCTGGAGGGCGTGCGGACGCACGACCACCGCGAGTGGCTGCCGATTCTCGACAACACTCAGGACTGGAACGCCGCGGCGCCGGGCGTCGAGGCGGTTTTGGCGGATCACCCGAACGCGCACGGCTTCCTGATCCGCCGGCATGGACTCTACACCTGGGGCCGGGATCTCGCCGAGGCCAAGCGGCAGGTGGAGATTCTGGAGTTCCTGTTCGAGGTGATGGGACGAAAGCGAGGGATGGCATGGCAACCGTAAGAATTCCTGCTGAGAACCGAGCGGTCACGGACCAGGACGCGGTGACGCGGTACCTGGCGACGCTGGGCATCGAATACGAACGCTGGGCCGGCGCCGAGCGGGTACCGGCGAATGCGCCCGCCGAGTCCGTGCTCACTGCCTACGCGGCGGAGATCGAGACGCTCAAGGCCAAGGGCGGGTATGTCACGGCCGACGTCATCGACGTGACCGCGCAGACCCCGGGCCTCGAGGCGATGCTGGCGAAGTTCAACACCGAGCACTGGCACGACGAGGACGAAGTGCGATTCATCGTCCGCGGCCGGGGGCTGTTTCACATCCATCCACGGGAAGGGCCAGTGATCGCGATCGAGGTTGAGGCGGGCGATCTGATTCGAGTGCCGCGGGGCACGTGGCATTGGTTCGATCTGTGCGCTGATCGGGACATTCGCGCCATCCGACTGTTCCAGGACAAGGCCGGCTGGACACCGCATTACACGAACAGCGGCGCGGACCGAGGCTACCAGCCGCTCTGCATGGGTCCCACGTACATCCCGCTTCGGGCCGCGTCGAGCTGAAAGACGTCCGCACCGTCCTGCTGGACATCGAGGGCACGACCACGCCCATCGAGTTCGTCCATCAGATCCTCTTCCCGTACGCGCGGGCGCACATGCGGGAGTTCCTCGAGCGGCACGCCGCGGACCCCGAAGTCCGTGCAGACCTCGCGCGGCTGCGCGCCGAGCACGCCGCCGAGAGTGACGCCCCCCCGCCCCCGTGGCGGGACGATGTCGCCTCGGTCGTAGCCTACGTCGAGTGGCTGATGGATCGCGACCGGAAGTCTACTGGGCTCAAGTCCTTGCAGGGCAAGATCTGGGAAGCCGGGTATCGGGCCGGGGAATTGCGCGGTCAGGTCTATCCGGACGTTCCGAGGGCATTCGCGCGCTGGGCGAGCCAGGGGCGGGACATCGCCATTTTTTCGTCGGGGAGCGCGCAGGCACAGCGCTGCCTGTTCGCACACAGCACGGCGGGCGATCTGAGCCCCTTTATCCGCGCCTATTTCGACACCACCACCGGCCCGAAGACCGCCCCCGAGAGTTACCGGCGCATCGCCGCAGCCCTCGAGCGGCCACTGCGGGAGGTGCTGTTTGTCTCAGACGTGGCCGCCGAGCTGGATGCGGCGCGGCTGGCGGGCATGCGCTCGGCGTTGAGCGTGCGGGGGCCCGAAGCCGGAGGCCCCCCACTTGATCATCCGGTCATTCACGGGCTTGACGAGACGTGCTGAAGGGTTTCAACCACGCCGCGACTCGATAAATCTGGAGAACATCCATTGCGACGATTGATCATGTGGACCATGGTGACGCTCGACGGCTACTTCACTCACAGCACCGGGCAGAGCGACGAAAAAGCCCTGGGTCCACAACTGGGGCCATGATTCGCGGGCCACCCCGCCGGAGGGACAGAAGTCAGGTGTCGATTGCCGGCCAACCTCGGTGCCCGAGGTGAGAGTCGAACTCACACGGGGTGGCCCTACGGCGTTTTGAGCGCCGCGCGGCTGCCAACTCTGGTCCAGCCGCCGCCCCCGCTGGGCCACCTGGTACAGATACCCTTCGGCCAGAAGAATGGCGCGTGCGGCCGCGAGCTGGTTGGTGAGCGCATGGGCAGGCATCGAGAGCATTGACCCGTCAACTCGGACACCCTTCGAAAGTCTAGAAGGGCTGATTGACGAGCATACTCGAAGGCCGCTAGGCGAAATCTTGAGCACCCAGGCGCAGGGGGTGGAGGGGTCGAGCGGCGTTCGCGGGGCAGCAAGTGGGCTGAGGAAGACTCGTGCGAGCAGGATCTAACAAACTGGGTCGAGAGCCGCGCGAGGTGGGGCTGGACGCCGAGCCGCGGAGGGCACGGATTCATGGCCGCCGCGAGCATGAAGCGCGCCGGATAGCTCAGGCTCATGGCTGCTCGGCGATCGCTACCACGCCGTGCGAGGGCCGGGGGCATCGAGCCTGGCCGATGCTTGTCATGCCCAGCTGCTCGATGCCGCCATTCGGGGTGTGGCCCGCGAGGTGCTCTTCGGCATGACGACTCGGGCTCACGCGCGAGGCGCTGACTGCCGCTCCTGATGCACCGAGCGCGCCCATCGCGAGCGCGCTCGTCCAGGATACTCCATCCAGCCACAACAGCGTGACGATCCCGAACAAGTCACCGGCATCATCATCGGCGCCTCGGGGCGTTCGACCACCGAGTCACCTGGACTCGAGTGCGCGGATCTCTCCGGTTTCTTCAATGGCGACCGAGAACCCTTGTAAGGCCAGAGGGATCTTGGCGGTCAACTCTCGGGCCTTCCGTATCACAAACACCTTGATGCAGGGCTTCCCCTCGCATTCGCCAATGGCCGTCCCCACGACCCCGGGGAGGGACATCAAAGAACCGGTATGCTGTTCCAGCACGGCTTCAATGGTCTGCTCCGGCATGGCCTTTGCTCCCGGTTGGTGGTCCACCCTCCGCGTTGCGCAGGCCGCCGCTGCGCCGACCAGGGCAAACAGAGCCACCGTCCTGACGAATCCTTTGCCTGAGGCGACCATTTAACAGCCTCCGCAGCGGCCTCGTGACGAACTCCTAGGCCGCTGCCCTGGGCGCGCCGACCGTCTCGTCGCTCCCGTTCACTCCTCTCTAGTGGCACTGCACCGGGTTACAGGTCAAGACCTGCGACGTCGAATTGGTCGCGCCGCCAGTGTTAGCGACGGTGAGTGTCACCGTGTAGGATGCACGAGGGGCGAACGCATGCGTCGTCGTCACCCCAGTCCTCCTTGGCCGGTCACCTTGCATTGTCGGGCGGTGAGCACCGGTGTTATTGTGCCTGTCTGGCTCCCAACCGGTCACGCAGCCGGATGGTTAGATGCGACCACGCATGTGCGTCTCTGCCACGTCCGCGCCGTCAATCCGCAGTGCTGAAGGTGTAGCCCGCTACTCCTCGGTAGGCATGTGCAGGTACATCGATTGGAGGCCGATGCGCCCCGGTCCGGTGAACCGGTTCCAAACGATCCGCCCCGTGCCGGCGAATAGGCCTGCCGTAAGCTTCTGAAACTTTGCCTCCATCTGCACGGTGCGATCCTTGTAGATCCAGCCACCAGGCTCGATATCGATCTGCTCCCCGGGCTTCAGCGTCACTTCAAAGACGTTGCCGTACCCGTGCAGCCATAGGACCCACCGCCCGTACTTGAGGTCTCGAGCGAGAAAGGCGATCGACATCACGCCGCGACCGAGTTCACGCTCGATCGCGTAGCGGCCGGCCAGGGCGGCGTGCAGGCGGGCGGCAAGGTCGGGGCGTGGCGCCGGTCATTCCATAATGCCTAGCCGGCCCCTGTCCTCGGTGTTAGAGTGCCAAGAGGTAGCCATGGCCCGCCCCCCAGGCCGATGGACACAACGCGAGAAACGGCGACCCAAGCGACGAGCCGCGGATCGGCGTTTGTGCTTCGTGCATCCCCGATCACTCCACCTCTTGATTCGCCGCCGCGTGTGCCATCGGCGGGTGGACACAATTCTTGTGCTCCGCCCACGTCCCGATGGGAACCGCGGCACCTGTGGCACCACTCGAGGAGGTTGCTTATGGAAACACGTCTTGCAGGGCTCTGCGCCACCCTGGCATTTGCGGCGGCGTGTGTCGCGTGCCGGGACTCGTCCACCGCACCGCAGCCCCGTGCCGCGGCGCCGACGCCAAGCTTCCTAACCGTGAGCGACACCGGCGGCGGCTGCGGAGGGTCTGGAAACCAGTGTCACTTCGTTGCAAACGGGAATTTC
>QHVD01000149.1 GCA_003222235.1 Gemmatimonadota bacterium
AGCGCGCCGGCGAGCCGCCTCGAAGAGGTGTTCGGGATCACGCTGGGGACGCGGAGCGCAGAGACCGTCGGCGGCCTGCTGGTGCAGGTGCTGGGTCGGATTCCCAAGCCGGGCGAGCGTTTCCTGCTCAAGGGCCTCGAGTTCGACATCCTCGCAGCCACCGCCACGCGGGTCGAGCGCGTGGCCGTTCGCCCGGGCACGGTGCGTACCATCTCGCTCGATCGGCCGGAGGAGCGCGGGTGAGCGCACGACGCCGTCTGCGGCGCTACTTCTTCACCGGCCTCGTGGTGCTGGCGCCGGTCGGCGCGACGGCGGCGATCCTCGTCTGGCTGTTCAATACGCTCGACGCGATCCTCGGCACGCCCCTCCAACGCGTGATCGGCATGCACGTTCCCGGGCTCGGGCTGCTGCTGCTCGCGCTGGCGATCCTCGGCATCGGCTGGCTCGCGACCTACGCCCTCGGTCGCCAGCTGATCGCCTGGTGGAATAACATGCTTGCGAGGTTCCCCATCGCCGGGCGCATCTACAACACCACCAGCCAGATCGTGCAGGCCGTGCTGGGCGGCGGGCGCCGGGTGTTTCTGCGCACCGTGCTGGTCGAATTCCCCACGCCCGGGAGTTACGCCATCGGCTGGGTGACCGCGGAACAGAACCCCGCCGCGGAAGCGGTGGTCGGCGAGCCCTGCGTCAACGTGTTCGTCGCCACGACGCCGAACCCGACGTCCGGCTACCTGCTGATCGTGCCCCGGACTCGCACGCGTCCCGTGGACCTGACGATCGAGGAGGGAATGAAGCTCGTGATCTCCGCGGGCGCCCTCCTCCCGACCGACGGCCCGCCCCAGGAAGGCCTGGACCTGTCGAGCCTGCTCGCGAGAACCGGCCCGTGAACCGCACGCGGCACGCTGCGCTGCCGGGCAGACCCCGGTTATTCTTCTGGTTAGAGCGTATTGGCATCTCTGATGAGGATCGAAGCGGTTCGAGGTGTTTTATGACAGGGACTGAAGTCCCCGCTCGGCGGCGGCGCGTCCTGAAGGACGCATTTCACGAGACGCGGGGGGTGAACCAGCGTCCTTCAGGACGCCGGCCAGCCGAGTTGGGACTTCAGTCCCTAATAAACAAGCGACGGTACCGCCCGCGTGTCGGGTAACCTGACGTATTTAAGGCCTGAGGCATAGCGAGCGGATGCGACTGGAGGCGATCCTCGAGGGGCTCGAGAGGCGAGAGCCGGCGGCGCTGGCCCGCGCCATCAGCCTGGTCGAGAATCAGCGCGATGGGTTCGAGCGTGTCCTGTCCCACGTGCACGCCCGGTTGCGTCGCGGCGGGACCAGACGCATCGGGATCACCGGGCCCCCGGGCGCGGGGAAGAGCACGCTCACCGAGCGCCTGATCCAGCAGTTTCGGTCACAAGAGCTCCGGGTGGGAGTCGTGGCGGTCGATCCCACCAGCCCGTTCACCGGCGGCGCGCTGCTCGGAGACCGGATCCGGATGGAGGCTGCCAGCCTCGACCCGAACGTGTTCATCCGGTCGATGGCGACCCGGGGCGCGCGCGGCGGCCTCGCCACGACGACCGAAGAGGTGACGGACCTGCTCGAAGCCTTCGGGTTCGACCGCATCCTGCTCGAGACCGTGGGGGTCGGACAGACGGAACTGGACGTCGCACGCACGGCCGAGACGACCGTGCTCGTGCTCGTGCCCGAATCGGGCGATGGCATCCAGACGCTCAAGGCCGGCGTGATGGAGATCGCCGACGTCTACGTGATCAACAAGAGCGACCGTCCGGGAGCCGACAAGCTGCGTCAGGAGATCGAGGTGATGCTGGGGATCAGGCACGGGAACGCATTCCGGCACATGGCGCCCCACCATGCTCCCCCCCCCCGCGCCCCCCGCCCGGCGGACGGGCGGACGGGGGGACCGGCGGACAGGGGTGCACCTCCGTCCGGCCGTCCGCCTGTCCGCCCGTCCGACGTTTGGGACCCGCCGGTGATCGCCACGGTCGCATCGCGGGGCGATGGGGTGGCAGAGCTCGCGCAGGCCGTCGATCGCCACTACGCCTACCTCGAGGCCGGCGGGCTCCTCGCCGAGCGACGCCGGCAGCAGCTGGCGCAACGGACCCGCGCGGTGCTGGAGCGCGCCGTGCAACATTGGATCTCGGAGGCGACGCGTGCGGAGGAGCTGCTGCAGCGCCGCCTCGACGACGTGGCGGACGGCCGCAGGAGCCCCTACGATGTGGCCGCCGAGATCCTGGACCAGGTGAAAACCGGAGCGCTCGGATGAGCGGAATCGACAGGCACCCCGTGTACGGGCCGGCGGATCTGACCGAGTTCGACCCGGAGCGACAGTTGGGCGCCCCGGGCGCGTTTCCCTTCACCCGCGGCGTCCACCCGACGATGTACCGGGGGAGGCTCTGGACGATGCGCCAGTTCGCCGGGTTCGGCACGGCGCAGGACACGAACCGGCGCTACAAGTTCCTCCTCGATCACGGTCAGACGGGTCTGTCGGTCGCCTTCGACTTCCCGACCCTCATGGGGTACGACTCGGACCACGCGCGCGCCGAAGGGGAAGTGGGGAAATGCGGCGTGGCGATCGCCTCGCTCCAGGACATGGAGGATCTGTTCCGCGGCATCCCGCTCGACCAGGTCTCGACCTCCATGACGATCAACGGCCCTGCCGCGATGCTGTTCTGCTTTTACGTGGCTGCGGCGGAGCGGCAGGGGGTGCCCAGCCACAAGCTGCGGGGCACGGTGCAGAACGACATCCTCAAGGAGTACATGGCCCAGCACGCGTGGGTCTACCCCGTGGAGCCGGCGCTCAAGGTCATCGTCGACATGTTCGAGTGGTGCGCCGAGCACGCGCCGCTCTGGAACACAATCTCGATCTCGGGCTATCACATCCGGGAAGCCGGCGCGACGGCGGCGCAGGAGCTCGCTTTCACCCTGGCGAACGGGTTCACGTACGTGGATCGGGCCGTCGCGCGCGGGCTCGACGTGGACCGGTTCGCGCCGCGGCTCTCGTTCTTCTGGGACGTGCACAACGACTTCTTCGAGGAGATCGCGAAGCTGCGCGCCGCGCGGCGTATCTGGGCCCGGCACATGCGGGAGCGCTTCGCGGCGGCGAACCCGCGCTCCTGGATGATGCGGTTCCACTGCCAGACGGCGGGGGTCACGCTCACGGCGCAGCAGCCGATGAACAACGTGGTGCGGGTCGCCTACCAGGCGCTCGCGGCGGTGCTGGGTGGAACGCAGTCGCTGCACACCAACTCCCTCGACGAGACGCTCGCGCTCCCCACGGAGGAGGCGGCGCGGCTCGCGCTCCGCACCCAGCAGATCATCGCCCATGAGTCGGGCGTGGCCGACGTGATCGATCCGCTGGGGGGATCCTATTACGTGGAGTCTCTCACGGACCAGCTCGAGCGCGAGGCGGAGGCGCTGTTCGCGGAGATCCAGTCGATCGGGGGCGTGGTGAAGGGGATCGAGGACGGCTGGTTCCAGCGCCAGATCGCCCGCTCCGCCGAACAATTCCAACGCGAGGCGGAGCAGGGGAAGCGGATCGTCGTGGGCGTGAACGAGTTCACCAGCGAGGACGACCATCCGGTGGAGATTCTCAAGATCGCGAACGACGCGGAGCAAGACCAGCGGCGGCGCCTAGCGCGGCTTCGGGCGGAACGCGACAGGAGCCTCGTCCAGGAGAAGCTGGAGGCGCTACGCCAGGCGGCGCTGCGCGACCGGAACGTGATCGGGCCGATGCTCGACTGCGCGCGGGTCTACTGTACCCTGTACGAGATCCGGCACGCGCTCGAGAGCGTCTACGGCGCGTACCGCGAGCCGGTGTTCTTCTGATCCATGACCGCGCTCCCCGTCGTTCCCTCCGTGCGCGCCGTGCGTGACGTCGTCCGGCGGCTCGCCGCCATCGTGCCCGGGTCCCACCGGGTGGTGTCGTGTTATCTGAAGCTCGAGCCGCGCGACAAGACACGCGGGAAGTACCTGATCAAAATGAAGAACCGCATCCGCGAGGCGCTCGCGCTGCTCGAGGGCCAGACGCTGGACCGCGCGGTGCGCGACGCCGTCGCAGCGGATCTGGAGCGGGTGCGGCGCTACTTCGAGGAGCCCGGTCGGCTGCCGCCGTCGCGCGGCATCGCGATCTTCGCCTGCCGGTCGCTGGGGCTGTTCGAGGCGCTCGCCCTGCCCCACGTACACCGCTCACGCCTGCGCGTGGACGCGACGCCGCTGATCCGCGAGCTCGTCGCGCTGGAGCAGGAGTTCGGAACCATTCTCGTCGCGGCGTGTGATCGCACCGGGGCGCGCTTCTTCGAGGTGACCGCGTTCGACGTCGCCGAGCTGCCGGGCCTCATGGCCGAGGCGACTCGCCCTGGGAAATTCCACGGCGAGCGGCAGGCGAAGAAGGGCACCGTGCTGGCCGGCGGGTACGGCGAGCACAACTACAATATGCGGATCCGCCAGGAAAAACAGCGCCACTATGCCAACGTCGCCGACCACATCTACCAGATCCACAACCAGCGGCCGCTCGCGGGGATCGTCGTGGCGGGGATCGGCGTGGACGCCGCGGCGCTCGTACCGCACCTCCATACCTACCTGCACGACCTCCTGCTGGGCGTGGTGAAGCTCAACCCCAAGAAGGCGAGCCCGGGCGAGGTGCGCGAAGCGGCCCTGTTTCTGCGCGACCAGCGCGAGCGGGCGTGGGAGCAGACGCACGCCGAAGCCGTGCGGGAAGCCCTGGGCACCGGGTGGGCGGTGAATGGCATCGACGACACCCTCCGGGCGCTGGGCAAGGGTCAGGTGCGCACCTTGCTCGCGGACGGCCAGGACGACGACGCGCGCATCGACGACGCGGTCGAGGACGCGCTCCGGCAGCGGACGCAGGTCGACGTGCTGTACGATGAGAAGGCGCGCCGCGCCGTGGACGGCCTGGCGGCCCTGCTGCGGTTCCGGCGCTGATGCCCGGCCCGAAACGACCGATCCGGGTCCTGATCGCAAAGCCAGGGCTCGACGGCCACGACCGCGGCGCAAAGGTGGTCGCGGCGGCGTTGCGCGACGCGGGGATGGAAGTGATCTACACGGGCCTCCACCAGACTCCGGAAATGATCGCCCAGGCCGCGATCCAGGAAGACGTGGATGTCATCGGGCTGTCGATCCTGTCCGGGGCGCACATGACGCTCTTCCCCCGCATCAGGAAGCTGGTCGATGCGGCGGGGCGAAGCGACATCCTCGTCACCGGCGGCGGCATCATTCCACCCGACGACATGGATTCGCTCGAGCGGCAGGGGATCGGCAAGCTGTTCGGCCCGGGCACGCCGACAACGGAGCTAATTGCGTACATCGAAGAATGGGCGGCGGAGCATGTCTCGGCGTAATCAGGCGTCCCACGGCCCATGCCCTCCCCCCCGCTCCCGGCGCCCTCCACACGCCCTCCGTCATTGAACCGGCTCCACACCCTCACGGCCGGGTATCGCGAGCTCCGCGCCCGCCTCGAGCAGGGAGGCGGGCCGGACAAGATCCGCCGCCAGCACGAGCAGCGAAAGCTCACCGCACGCGAGCGCGTGGCCGCGCTGCTGGACAAGGGTGGCGAATGGGTTGAGGTGGGGCTGCTCGTCGCCTACGACCAGTACGACGGCCAGGCCCCGGCGGCGGGCGTCATCACGGGGCTGGGGCGCCTCGCCGGGCGGCCGGTCGTGGTCGTGGCGAACGACGCCACGGTTAAGGCCGGCTCGTGGTGGCCGGAAACGATCAAGAAGATGCTGCGCGCCCAGGAGATCGCGATGCGCCAGCGCATCCCCATCATTTACCTCGTCGACTCCGCGGGCGTGAACCTCCCGTATCAGGGCGGCGTGTTTCCCGGCCAGTATGGCGCGGCGCGCATCTTCTATTACAACTCGGTCATGCGGCGCTACCTGAAGGTGCCCCAGATCGCCGCCGTGATGGGGCCGTGCATCGCCGGAGGCGCGTACCTGCCGGCGCTTTCGGACGTCATCTTCATGGTCGAAGGGACGTCGTTCATGGGCCTCGGCGGCCCGAACCTCGTGAAGGGGGCCACCGGGCAGACCGTGGACGCGGAGCGCTTGGGCGGCGCCCGGACCCACACGGCGATCAGCGGGGTCGCCCACTACCGGGCGCCGGACGACGCAGCCTGCCTCAAGCGGATCCGCGAGTACGTGGAGCGCCTGCCCCGCGACCTGCGACCGCCCGCGCCCGCCGCGAAGCCGAAGCGCAATCCCAAGGATCTCTACGACCTGCTGCCCCCCGACCACCGGATGAGCTACGACCTGCGCGCCGTGCTCGAGTGCCTGCTCGATGCCGGGAAGCTCGACGAGTTCCAGCCTGAGATCGGTCCCGAGATGATCTGCGCACACAGTGCGATCGCCGGCCGGCCCGTCGCCGTGATCGCCAACTCGCGCGGGGTCATCAAAGCGAGGCCGGGCGAGGCCCCCCAGGCCCCAAGAATAGGCGGCATCATCTACACCGAGAGCGCGGAAAAGGTGGCCTATTTCATCGAGAACGCCGACCGGGAGCGCATCCCGCTCCTGTTCGTCCAGGACGTCTCGGGGTTCATGGTCGGGACCGAGGCCGAGCACTCGGGGATCATCCGCGCGGGCGCCCGCTTCGTCGAGGCAATGGCCACCGCCACCGTACCGAAGCTCGTCCTGACGCTGAATCACGCCTCCGGCGCCGGCTACTACGCGATGGCGGGGCAGGGGTTCGACCCCGACTTCATCCTGTCCTGGCCCACCGGCCGAATGGGCGTCATGGAAGGCGAATCGGCCATCCAGGCTATCTTCGGCGACGACGCCGCGAAGCCGCCGAACGCCGCCGCCGTGGAGGCGATGCGCGCCGACTACGAGCGACAGCTCGACGCCAAGTTCGCGGGCGCCAGGGGGTATGTAGACGCGATCATCGCTCCCGAGGAGACCCGCGACGTGCTCGCGTTTCTGCTCGAGGTCGCCTCCGAATTCACCGGCCCGCACATCGGGCCCTTCGCCCTGACAGGTCTCACATGAGGCTGCGCTCCTTCTCGTCCGTCCCCGCCGCGCTCGGCGCCCTCGCCGCGCTCGCCGCCTGCAGCGGCTCCGCCGCGCGACCGGCCACGGCTCCCCCCCCCCAACCCGGTCACTCGCCGCCCCCCGCGGCGGCGCCCGCGTCCCCCGCACCGCCCGACGGCAGCGGGGTGGGAGGGGCGGGGGGCGCACGGCGCCGCGCCCCAATCCTCCCGCCGTCGCGCGCGCTGCTGGCGGGCCTGATGCCTCTGAACAGCGGGGGCGTGGATGAGTTCCGCGGCAAACACCCGACCTACGACGGGCGCGGCGTCCTGATCGGGATCCTCGACAGCGGCGTCGATCCGGGCGTGGACGGACTGATCACCACCAGCACCGGGGCGCCCAAGCTTCTCGACCTGCGGGACTTCTCCGGTGAGGGCCGCGTTCCCTTGACGCCCGTCGTGCCCAACACCGACGGTACGCTCGCCGTCGCAGGCAAGGTGCTGCGCGGCGCCGGCCGGGTCGCACGGCTCACCGGCTCTCGGGTCTGGTACGCCGGGCAGCTCTCCGAGCTGCCGCTAGGCAATGTGCCCGCGGCGGACCTGAACGGCGACGGTAACAACACCGACCGGTTCCCCGTGGTCGTGGTGAAGGCGACCGATGGGTGGGTGGCGTTCGTGGACTCGAACCTGAACGGCTCCTTCGAAGACGAGACGCCGCTGCACGATTACCGGGAAGGGCGCGAGACGATCGCTCTCGGAACGAAGCCGATCACGCTGGCCGCGAATTTCGAGGAAACGGACGGCGCACCGACGCTCGACTTCGTGTTCGACAACAGCTCTCACGGCACGCACGTGGCGGGGATCGCGGCGGGACACGGTCTCTTCGAGGTCGCCGGCTTCGACGGCGTCGCGCCGGGCGCCCACTTGCTCGGCTTGAAGATCGCGAACGGCGCCCGCGGCGGGATCACGATGACCGGCAGCATCCAGCGCGCCATGGAATACGCCGCTCGCTTCGCCGAGCGGCGCAATCTGCCTCTCGTGCTCAACCTGAGCTTCGGAGTCGGCAACGCGCCGGACGAGCGCGCCGTAATCGACTCGATCGTGGATGCCTTCCTCGTCGCGCATCCCACGGTCGTGTTCACGATCAGCGCCGGCAACGACGGACCTGCCTTGTCCACGGTGGGCCTGCCCGGGTCGGCCGATCTGGCCTTGTCGGTCGGTGCGGCATTGCCGGGCATCTACGTACCGCTCGTGGCGGAAGGCGCGGGTCCCGCCGCCGATGACTTCGTCGAGTCCTTCAGCGCGCGCGGGGGCGAGCGCGCGAAGCCCGATCTCGTCGCCCCGGGCTGGGCGTTCTCCTCCGTGCCGCGTTGGGACACCGGCAACGAAATCAAAGCCGGCACGAGCATGGCCTCGCCCTATATGGCGGGGCTCGCGGCGTGCCTCGTGTCCGCCATGAAACAGCAGGGCCGCTCGGCGAGTGGGCCCGACGTGGCGGCGGCGTTGCGCAACGCGGGGACCGGGTTCCCGGGCGCGAGCGTGCTCGACCAGGGCGTCGGTCTACCGCGGCTCGAGCGCGCGTACCGCTGGTTGCTCGCGGGCCACCAGGGCTCGCAGTATGTCGTACGCGCGGGCGGTGGCGGCTCGGCGGCATTCCGGCGTCGGGGCCTGGCCGGTCCGGGAGACACCATCGAGGTCTTCCGGGTGCGACACGTTGCAGGGCTCCGGGCGGCACAGTTCCAACTGCGCAGCGACGGACCGTGGCTGTCCGCTCCGGCCACCCTGCCGGCCGGGTCCCGGGAGACCGAGATCCCCGTCGCCTACTCGTCATCCCGTCTCGCGACACCCGGCGTCTACGTCGGAACGGTGTCCGCCTGGAACCCGGCCGACACGCTCGCCGGCCCGTTGTTCCGGCTCGTGAACACCGTCGTCGTTCCCTACGACCTCGGCGCGAAACCCCTCACTGACGAGCGGCGTCCGGTCGGTCCCGCCGAGGTGCGCCGTTACTTCCTGCGGGTACCCCAGGCGGGGGCGACGCTCGAAGCCAGCGTCGTCATCCCCGACTCGGCGGCGCAAACCGCCAAGGTGTCGCTGCACGAGCCGGACGGCCTGCCGTTCCGGGACGTGGCTCCCGATTCCGTGGTGCGCATCGGCCGAACGCAGCCTGGTACCGCCCGCTTCGTCGTACGCGCCGAAGACGTGGTGCCGGGCGTGTACGAATTGGATGTCGTCGCGCCCCCGGTGTCGGGGCAGAGCGTCACGATAACCGTGCGCGCCGAGCTCGCGCCGCTCGTGCTCGAGGACACGGAAATGCTCAACCCGGGCCAGACCACCGTGGGCGGGCGCGTCGCAGCCGCCCTGCTGGGCGCCGAGCGGACGTTCGAGGTCGCGGGCCGGGGCGCGCAAGCCGAGAGCCTCACCATCCGCGTGCCCGACTGGGCGGCGGCGTCGGTCGTGGAGGTCCAGCTGCCGCCCGACGAGTGGCGCGAGTTCACGGACTTCGGGGTGACGGAATTCGCCTCCAGCGGTCAGCAGATCGGCCAGGCGCCGCTCGAGTACGCGTTCGGGCGGCACAGGTTCGTGGTGCCGCCCACGCTTCGTGGTGAGCCGCTGACGGTGGAGCTGTACCCAGGCTTCGCCCGCGACAACGGCGCGCATCCGTGGCGCGCCACTGTGCGCGTGCGATTCCTGCTGCCGGGGCCGCGGGCCGTCGGCGACGAGCATGAGATCACCGTGGCGGCAGGCGGACGGGCCGTCCTCACGCATCCCCGCCGCTCTGAGCTCGCGCTCCCCCAACTGCCCCCAGTCCCCTCCCTCCCTGAGGGCTTCGCACCGCTCATCGAGCTGCGGCTACACCCGGCCGCGGGCCAGGGTGTCGACGCGGTCCGCCGCGTCGTGGTACGCGAGTGACTCCCAGGGGCTCGCCCCCCACCATCCGCATCGCGGCGGGCCAGGGCTTCTGGGGCGACTGGCTGGAGGCGCCGTACCGCCAGGTGACCGGCGGCCCAATCGACTACCTCGTGATGGACTACCTCGCCGAAGTCACGATGTCCATCATGCAGAAGCAGAAGTCCCGTGATCCGTCCCTCGGCTACGCCAAGGACTTCGTGCCGCTGATGGAGCGGATCCTGCCGTTGCTCGTGGAGCGGCGGATCAAGGTGGTGGCCAACGCCGGGGGCGTGAATCCTCGCGCCTGCGCGCAGGCGGTCGCGGCGACGGGGCGACGGTTGGGGCTCGGCGGAAAGCTCGCGATCGGCGTGGTCACCGGCGACGACCTCCTCCCCCGCCTCGATGAGCTCCTGGCCCAGGGCCACGAGCTCAGAAACCTGGATACCGGGCGTCCGCTGTCCGACGTTCGCGCCCGTGTGCAAGCGGCGAACGCGTACCTCGGGGCCTGGCCGGTCGTCGAGGCCCTGCGCCAGGGCGCGGGCATCGTGATCACGGGACGCGTGACGGACACGGGGCTCACGCTCGGCCCGATGATCGACGCGTTCGGATGGCGACCGGGGGACTGGGACCTCCTCGCCGCGGGCACCGTCGCCGGCCACACGATCGAATGCGGCGCCCAGTGCAGCGGCGGGAACTGCCTCGTCGACTGGGAGCGCATTCCCGATCTCGCCAACGTCGGCTACCCGATCGTCGAGGCCCATCCCGACGGCACGTTCGAAGTCACGAAGCATCCCGGCACCGGGGGGCGGGTCACCGTGGCCGGCGTAACCGAGCAGCTCGTCTACGAGATGGGGAACCCCGCCGAGTACATCACTCCGGACTGCGTCGCCGACTTCACGACCATCCGGCTGGAGCAGGTGGGGAGGGACCGGGTCCGGTTCTCCGGGATCAAGGGACGCCCGGCGACGGACAAGCTCAAGGTGTCGATCGCCTACTTCTACGGCCACAAGGCGGTGGGCACGCTGGTGTACGCCTGGCCCGACGCCAGGCGCAGGCCGCCGATCGGGTGTTGCGGCAGCGCCTGCGCGATCTGGGACTCGAGTTCGAGGCGATCTTGACCGAGTTCGTGGGTGCGGACGCCACCCACGGCCCGCTGGCGCTGAAGGCGGGACCCGGCGTCGCAGACATTCCGGAGATACAGCTCCGGATCGGGGTCCGCTCGCCCGAGAGGGCGGCGGTGGAGCGCTTTACGCGCGAGATCGCGCCGCTCATCCTCAACGGCCCGCCGAGCGTCACGGGGTTCGCCGGCGGGCGCCCGAAACCCGAAGAGATCGTGGCCTACTGGCCCGCGCTGATCGACAAGACGGTGGTACAGCCATGCGTCGAGCTGGTAGACGTGTGACCGGGCGGGGGCGGGGGAGGGGGAGGGGGAGGGAGAGGGCGAAGAAGGTTCCGCTCCTCGAGCTGGCGCATGCGAGGTCCGGAGACAAGGGCGATACGGCGAACATCGGGCTCATCGCGAACCGGCCCGAGTACTATCCCATTCTGGTGAAGCAGGTGACCGCCGCCCGAGTCGCGCGCCACTTCAAGGGGATGATCAAAGGGAACGTCGAGCGCTACGAGCTGCCGAACCTCGGGGCGCTGAACTTCCTGCTGCACGGCGCGCTGGACGGCGGCGGCACGATTTCCCTCAAGACCGACGCTCAGGGCAAGGTGTTCTCGACGGCGCTGCTGCGCATGGAGATCGAGGGGCCGCGGTGAAGGGCGACGAGCGCCTACTGCTCGGGGTGCAGAACGGCGTGCTGACGGCTACCCTGAACCGCCCCGAGAAGAAGAACGCGATCGACACGCCCATGATCGACGCGCTGCTCGCGATGCTCGACGACGCCGACCTGGACGGCGAGGTCCGCGTCGTGGCGTTGCGGGGCGCCGGCTCGGATTTCTCCGCCGGAATGGACCTGAACGAGCTGCTCGCGTCGGCGGACAACTCGGTCGAGGAGAACCGCCGGGCGGCGCTGCATTTCGCCGAGATCTTCGTCCGGATGCGCCGACTGCCGAAGCCCGTGGTGGCCGTGGTGCGGGGACGGGCGCTCGCGGGCGGCTGCGGGCTCGCCACCGCCTGCGACCTCGTGCTCGCGAGCGAGTCGGCCAGGTTCGGCTACCCCGAGGTGCAGCGGGGGTTCGTCCCCGCTATCGTGATGACGCTCCTCAAGCGCAGCGTGGGCGAAAAGGTGGCCTTCGACCTCGCCGCCACCGGCCGTACGCTCACGGCCACGGAGGCGGCCGCGCTCGGGCTGGTGTCGCGAGTCTATGAGGATTCCGACTTCGAAGACCAGGTCGGCGAGGTGCTGCGCGGCCTTGCGGCGGCGAGCGCCTCCGCGCTGGCCTTGACGAAGCAGCAGTTCTATCAGCTCGACGGACTGCGCTTCGAGGAGGGAATCGCGTTGGGCGCCGACGTGAACGCGGTGAGCCGGACCACGCCGGACTTCCGCGCCGCGCTCCAGGCGTTCCTGAAGAAGTAGCGGCACGGCATGCGCCTTCCCCACCTCCCCCCCGACAGCTGCTTCGCCGCCAAGGCCTGGCTCGGCGGCAGCGGGCTCGCCGTCGGGCTCCTGGGCATGGCCACCGAGCACCGCTGGGTCGTCTGGATCGCCGTGGGTCTGATGGGCTCGGCGTTCCTGCTCCGCTTCGCCGACCAGACGTCGCGAGGTCCGTGAGGTTGACCCCGCCCATCATGCGAGCCACGGAACTGGACGCTGTGGTCGCGCCGCGCTGGCGGAGCGAGGGAGCGATCCTCCTGGTCTCCTGCTACGAGCTGGGCCACCAGCCGCTGGGGCTGGCCTGGCCGAAGGCGTTCCTCGAGCGGGCAGGATACGCGCCCGACACGCTCGACCTGTCGGTCGAGCCGTTCGACGAGGACAAGATCGGGCGCGCGGAGGTCGTCGCGATCAGCGTCCCGATGCACACCGCGCTGCGGCTGGGGGGGGGCGAGGCGGCGGACCGGATCCGACGGCTCAATTCCCGATGCCGCATCGTGTTCTACGGCCTGTACGCCCTGCTCAACGCGTCCTATCTCCTCGCGCACGGCGCCGATGCGGTGCTGGGCGGCGAGCTCGAGGAGGCCCTCGTCGGCCTGGTACGACGGCTCGAGGCCGGGGAGGACGCCGCGATCGAGGCACGGCCGACGCTGCAGCGGCTCCCGTTCCCGGTGCCGAGCCGCTCGGGCCTGCCGGACCTGACCCGCTACGCGAGGCTCGCGCGCGCGGGCGCGCTCGTGCCGGCGGCGTCAGTCGAGGCGAGCCGCGGTTGCTTGCACACGTGCCTGCATTGTCCGATTCCCTCCGTGTATGGCGGACGCTTCTTCGTGGTCCCGCGCGAGGTCGTGCTGGAGGACATCCGCCGCCTGGTCGCGGGCGGGGCAAGGCACATCACCTTCGGCGACCCGGATTTCCTGAACGGCCCTCGCCACGCGGTGCAGCTGGTGCGAGCGCTGCACGCGGAGTTCCCGGAGGTCACGTACGATTGCACGGTGAAGATCGAACACGTCCTCGAACATCGCGCGCTGTTCCCCGAGTTCGCCGAGACCGGCTGTGCCTTCGTCGTATCGGCGGTCGAATCGCTGTCCGACGTCGTGCTCGCAAACCTCGAGAAGGGGCACACGCGGGCCGACGTCGTGGTGGCCCTCGACATCCTGCGCCGCGCCGGGATCGCGCTGCGGCCCACGTTCGTCCCCTTCACGCCCTGGACGACGCTCGCCGACTACCTGGACCTGTTCGACTTCGTGGAGGCGGAAGGGCTCATCGATCACGTGGATCCCGTGCAGTACACGCTTCGCCTCCTCGTTCCGCCCGGCTCCCTGCTGCTGTCGCGGGCTTCGATCCAGCCGTTCCTCGGGCCCCTGGATCCGGCGGCCTTCACCTATCGCTGGACCCATCCCGATCGCCGCATGGACGCGCTCCGTCTCGCGGTGACCGCGCACGTCGAGCGCGCGGCGGCAGCCGAGGAGGACCCATGGACGACATTCTTTCGGCTCCGCACGCTGGCGGCCGAACGGGCCGGGGAGGCGATCGAGGCCTCCGCAATCAGGTTGCCGCCGCCCGAACGGCCGATTCCACCGCGACTCACCGAACCCTGGTTTTGCTGAGCGGAGCCGACCGGGAGCCAGTTAGGCTCCGTCCAGCTTCAAGCAGGTGGATGGCGCTAGACGCCCCTATGCCCTGCATTGACCGCGCTGCTATAATTGGCCGAGGCGCTCTGTTTCGGATGAGGCATCCATGTCCAGCCTGAACGTACCCCTGTACGACCCCCTGCTCGTCCAGCCGATGCGCGACGAGTTGACCCGCATCGGCTTTCAGGAGCTGCGCACCCCGAACGAGGTAGACACGGTGCTCGGCACCACGAAACAGAGCACGCTCGTGGTGGTCAACTCCGTGTGCGGCTGCGCCGCGCGCAATGCGCGGCCGGCGGCGCGGCTCGCCGTCCAGCATCCCAAGCGGCCCGAGCGCCTGCTCACGGCGTTCGCCGGGCAGGACGCCGAGGCGACCGCGCGGGTGCGGAGCTATTTCACCGGGTACCCGCCGTCGTCGCCCCAGATCGCTCTCTTCAAGGACGGGAAGCTCGTGTTCATGCTCGAGCGAAAGAACATCGAGGGACGGGCCGCGGCCGATATCGCCGCCGACCTGACGGCGGCGTTCGAGCGGTTCTGCGGGTGAGGTGAGGCGTTACATGACGCCATGACGCCATGTCGCACGAATGGAGGAGCGAGTTCGTGGAACGTGGCGTCTTGGCGTCGTGGAACGATTTGGTCAGTTAGAAGAGGTTCCCCGCCCTCACCCTGAAGTCCACGTTATCCTGCACCCACTTCCACAGGTTGGCCTGCCGGTCGAGGGGCTGATCGGACTGCACCTGCCGATGCCAGCCGACCATGACGGGGGCGTCCTGCGTCCAAAGCCGGACGCGCTTGCGCCGGATCAGCCGTTTCCACGCATCGCCGATGGTAGGCGACGCATAGAGGAGGCGCACCGTCACGCTCCGCGACACGAACTCGAGCGAGCTGAAGTCGATGCGCGCGATCGCGTTGTCGCTCTTGGCCTGTTGCATGTTCCCCGGCACGTCGGGCGTCCCGTCGCTCAGGACCACGACGCTCATGGGCGCGAGGATCAGGCCGCGCTCCTTGGCGAGCACGGCCACCTGCTTGAAGAAGGTATTGAAGTCGGTGAACGCGTCGCGCGGCGGGAACCACCCCCGCAAATCGGACGCGATTTGCTCGCGGCTGCTATTGGCGAAGTCGTCGATCGGGTGGAACGCTTTCGGCTCGCCGGGGCGCTCGCCGCCGATCGAGGTCACGAACAGCGCGGTGGGGGTCCGCAGGCCGCCCAGGCCGTGCAGGTGCGCGTAGATGTAGTACGACGCGAATTCGGTGGCGTCGTCGTATTGACCCTTGAACGACCCGCTCACGTCGATCCCGACGATGAGGGTCGAGTTCCCGGGCTTGCCATGCTCCGGCCGCTCCTGGGCCGGAGCGGCCCCGGCGGCCGCCGCGACCGTCGCGACCGCCGCGAGCAGCGCGACCGGGTAGCGACGCCGCGACATCATGCGACGCCCCCCGGCACCACGTGTTTGCCGCTCGGGCTGACGATCGGGGTGCTCGTGAGCACCTGGTCCAGGTTCCGGAACGGCAGCGTGAAGGTGGGCCGCCCCATGATCACCACCACCGCGAAGTTGGCCCCGGCGGCAAGCAGCTGGAGCACCGGGAGCGAGATCAGCTCGAACAGCTCGCGCGCTTCCTTCTTGAACCACTCCGACTCGGCCTTCAGGGCCTGGATCGGGCCGCGCCAGAAGTCCGGCTCGATCGCCGCCGCGGTCGGGCCGCCCACCTTCGCGCCGGCGATGTTCTCGCGGGCCAGGATGCCCAGCAGCGCCGGGGTTCCGAACCGGCCGAACAGGAACCAGGTCATGGCCCGCACGCCGATCCACCCGAAGGACGCCAACCCGAGCGTCGTGAAGAAACCGAGCTGGAAGCCCGTTTGCTGGGCGATCCACGGGGTGATCGCGTCGATCAGCTCGCGATACAGGAACATCACTTCGAAGAACATCACGAACCCCTCGACCAGCGCCATCGACACGATCTGGGGCACCTTCTTGGCCTCGATGGCGTCGGAGAGCGCCTGAATGGCCGCGAAGCTGCCCGAGATGAGGATGAAGAGGAACGGCCACAGGATGAGGCTCACCGAGAGCCCCGTCAGCTCGGCGCCGGTCAGGTCCGCCATCACTTCGCTGACCGTGGGCCGCAGCGTGAACGTGAAGATCGTCGCCTCGAGGGCCGACCAGAACAGGATGAAGAGGAACGCCAGCCACGGGACGCCGGGCCGGAAATACTGGTGCGTCGCCCAGTCGAGCAGGGCCAGCGGCCGCGTGAAGACGAACTTGACGAAGCGCAGGACCAGCGACCCGGCGAGCTTCACCAGGCCCCAGATCCACCCCAGCAGCAGGACGCCGAAGCGGAGCAGTCCCGCCCAGTAGAACCAGGTCATGCGCACCGCGTCCCACCACGACATCACCAGCGCCGTGAGGAGAGTCGGCCGCCCCGACCGGAACGGCAGCGTGTAGAACAACGCCATGGTGCCCAGCATCGCCAGGACGAGGACGCCGCAGGGCAGTACAATCAGGACGGCTTTAAGCACGATCTCCCCGACGCTGCCGCCGGAGAGCGCGAAGTCCAGTACGATTTTGCTGTAGCCGAGGACCCAGGTGAAGCCGGAAGCAAGCAACTGGAACGTGTCGCGCCACGTTGCCGGCAGAGATTGCTGCAGCAACAAAAGCATACCGCTCATCTCCTTGAGGAGAGCGTCTCGGGAAACGCGGGACCGGGCGCAGAACCGATTAATAGCGCTCGCCGCCCGTCGCCATCGTGACGTGCGTCACCCCAAAGGGGGTCAGCGGCCGGGGCTGACGCCGCCCGCGCTAAGGCGTATACTGACGCTCATGCCGGATGAGAGTCCCAAGCGTCTGATCGTGGTCGGCGACCGCGTCCTCATCACGCCCGAGGAAGGAGAAGAGCGCACCAACGTCGGGCTTTACCTGCCTCCGACCGCGGTGGAGAGCCGCCAGGTCCAGGGAGGTCGGATCGTGGCGACCGGGCCGGGCACGCCGATGACCGAGCCGGCAAGCATGGACGACGAGCCGTGGAAGATCCACGGCCCCGAAGTGAAATACCTGCCGATGCAAGCCGTAGTCGGCGACTACGCCTTGTTTTTTCGGAAGGCGGCCGTGGAGATCACGTTCGAGGGGAAGAAATACCTGGTCGCCCCGCAAGCGGCGATTCTGGTGCTGGTGCGCGAAGTGCCCGCGGATGAACCCGAAGAGTGAGACTGACCGAGACGATCAGGGCTCCAGATTCACATTCGCCGGCCACACAAGACTTGCTCCAATAGCTCCCCGGTAGTCGCCGGCTCGAGCCGGCCCCACTCGGACGCGAAGCTCGGGTCCATCACGGACGCGGTGATGTTGCCCTGCGGATCATACACGACCGCCGTGAGCCAGCGCCACCGATCACGGCAGTCATACTCCACCCTGCCCAGAAGCTCGGTGGCGCCGTTCGAGTACGTGAGCTTGACCCAGGTCACGACGGTGCCCTGTGGCGTGTGGGTGACGTTGGAGGAGTAGTAGGTCTGCTCATCACTGCCGGTGTCGGTGCCGACGAGCAGCCAATCGTAAGCCACCCCCCCCGCCGACTGCCCGTACAACCGCCCCGAACCGGCCAGCAGCAAGAGTGACAACAAGAGGCTCCGAAGGATTCGTTTATGCATGTTCTCGCCGTGCCTGGCCCAGGGTCCGGGAGCCCTCCACTGCAGAGCCCATGCGCCCGGTGTGTTGCGCTAACTGCCTTTTACGTTTGTCGTTAGCCATTCGGACCGGAGGCGCGGTTTACCGGTTCGTGGCGAGATAGCAACAGATTTGGGGGTGCCTGGCACCACCGCCCCCGCAGGAGCGCCGGCTGCCGGCCGCGTAGGAAGTGCCAGGCTCCGGGCGATTCGGGTCCCGCGTTCTTGCGGCGCGCCGTTTTCTTGGGGAATGACCACGTTCGGCGGTGGGCTCGACGCGGCGCGGCACGCGTTGCGCGAGCACTTCGGCCACCGGAGCTTCCGCATCCATCAGCTCCGAGTCATCGGGCCGCTCCTCGCCGGGCTGGACGTTCTCGCCGTCCTCCCCACCGGCGCCGGGAAGTCCCTCTGCTTCCAGCTCCCCGCGCTCATGGCGGACGGCCTCACGCTCGTGATCTCACCCCTCATCTCGCTGATGCAGAACCAGGTCGGCGCGCTGCGGCATCGCGGGATCGCGGCGGCCTACCTGAACAGCCTGCTTGCGCCCGACCAGCAGCGCGCCATCCTCGCGGCGGCCCTCGCCGGCCGCCTGAAGCTGCTCTATTGTGCTCCCGAGCGACTGAGCGCGCTGGTGCGCCATCTGACCCGCGCGCGCACGCCGGTCTCGCTGCTCGCGGTGGACGAGGCGCACTGCATCGTCGAGTGGGGGAACGAGTTTCGCCCGCTGTACCGCCGCCTGGGCAAGTACCGTTATCTCCTCGGCAATCCCCCCACCCTCGCCCTCACCGGCAGCGCCACTGCCGCCACGCGCGCCGAGATTCTCCGCGTGCTGCGATTGCCGCGGGCGGAGGTGGTCGTCACGTCGTTCGATCGTCCCAACCTGACCTTCGCGGTCGAGAGAGTGCGCGACGATCGGGGGCGCTTCGCCCGCGTCCACGAGTTGATCCGTCGCGCGACGGGAAGTAGCATCGTGTATGCGCCGACGCGGCGGCTCACCGAGCTGGTGACGCGGGCGCTGTTGTTGCGCAGCGTGCGCGCAGCGCCTTACCACGCGGGGCTGGCCGGGGCGATGCGGCGGCAGGTGTTGGCGGGCTTCCTGGCCAACCGTGCCCCGGTCGTGGTAGCGACGAGCGCCTTCGGCATGGGGATCGACAAGCCGGACGTGCGCCGCGTGATCCACTGGGGGCCGCCGCGGACGCTCGAGTCTTACTATCAGGAAGCGGGGAGGGCGGGGAGGGACGGCCGCCCCGCCGAGTGCCTGATTCTCTGGACGCCGGCGGACTTCGAGTGGGGACAGGGCACGCGCGAAACGCGAGCGTACGTCGAGTCCCGAGCGTGCCGGCGGAGGCGGTTGCTGGAGTACTTCGGCGAGCGTCTCGTCGCGTGCAGCGGATGCGACCGGTGCCCGGCAGGGGGTGCTAAGGGGATGTTGAAATAGATCGTTGAGGGGTTGCGGGCGCCCTTCAGGGCGTCCACCCAATCCACGTCGGGCCTCTTCAGGGGGCTTTTGAGCACCCTCCGCAACCCCTTCCGCATCCCATCTCCCGGCTCTGAGTGTCACTCCCAGAACGGGCGGGGGGGGGACCCCACCCATCCGTGTGATTGCCGTGCCGGGACTGCGGAATACGTTACCGCGAGATAAGTTGGGGCGAGAAGCTAGGGTTCTCGCTCTGTCATTCCCTTTCGTAAGGAACGTGTTCAATGCCAGGCCGCAATTTTCTCTTCGTACCCGGTCCCACCAACGTTCCCGACCGAATTCTCCGCGCGATGCATCGCGCGATGGAGGACCACCGCTCCTCGGCGTTTCCGCAGCTCACCACCGGGCTGCTCGGCGACCTGAAGAAGATCTNTCTTCAAGACCGCCACCGGACAGCCGTTCATCTTTCCCGCGACAGGCACCGGCGGCTGGGAAGCGGCGCTCGTCAACACGCTGTCGCCGGGCGACAGGGTCATCTCGGTGCGCTTGGGCCAGTTCAGCCACTTGTGGATCGACCTCGCGCAGCGGCACGGCCTGCGCGTGGACATCCTCGACGTGGAGTGGGGCGAGGGCGCGCCGGTCGAGCGGATCGAGGACCTCCTCACCAAAGACAAACAGCACGAGATCAAGGGTGTACTGATCGTCCAAAACGAGACCGCGACCGGCGTCACGAACGACGTTGGGGCCGTCCGCCGCGCGATGGACGCGGCGAAACATCCGGCGCTCCTCTACGTGGACGGCGTGAGCTCGGTCGGCTCGATCGACTTCCGGATGGACGAGTGGAGGGTCGATCTCGCCATCACCGGGTCCCAGAAGGGGTTGATGCTTCCGGCCGGCCTGGGGATCGTGTGTGCGAGCCCCAAGGCGCTCGCGGCCCGCGAGCACGCGAAGTGCCCGCGCGTGTTCTTCGACTTCGGGGACATGATCAAGGCGAACGCGACCGGCTATTTCCCCTACACCCCGGCCCTCCCCATGCTGTACGGTCTGCGCGAGTCTCTCGACATGATCTCCGAACAAGGCCTAGACACCATCTTCGCCCGGCACCATCGCCTCGCGGAGGGCGTTCGCGCCGCCGTACGGGCGTGGGGCCTGAAGCTCTGCGCCCGCGAGCCGAGGTGGTACTCGGACACGGTGAGCGCCGTGATGGTGCCCGAGGGCACGAGCGGCGTCGACGTGATCGACGTCGCCTTCCGCCGCTATAACCTGGCGCTCGGCGCGGGGCTCGGCCGCCTGGCGGGGAAGCTCTTCCGGATCGGCCATCTCGGCGACCTGAACGAGCTGATGCTCCTGGGCGCGATTGCGGGCGTCGAGATGGCGATGCGCGACGTGGGAATGAAGATCACTGCGGGCGCAGGCGTCGCCGCCGCGGCGGAGCACTACCGTGGCACCGCGGCGCCATTGCCCGCCCGCGCGAGCATGCCATCGCCGGGTGCGCCGCAGGCGCCCAGCGCCGGTGGCGCCGCGACTCCTCGGACCGTCGTGAGGACATGAGCCTCACCCGCTACGAGCCGGCGCGCCCCCGGTTGCAGCGGAGTGAGCTGGCGGTGCCGGGGTCACAGCCGGGGCTGTTCAAGAAGGCGCTCGAGAGCGAGGCGGACTACGTCTTTCTCGATCTCGAGGACGCCGTCGCGCCCGCCGACAAGGAGCCGGCCCGCAAGAACGTCGTCACCGCCCTGCTCGAGCACGAGTGGCGCGACCACGGCAAGACCGTCTGCGTCCGCATCAACGGCATCGACACCCATTACATGTACCGCGACGTGGTGGACGTGGTGGAGCAGGCCGGCCACCGCCTCGATTGTCTCCTCGTGCCGAAGGTCGGGGTTCCGGCCGACGTGTATCTGGTGGACGCGCTGCTGACGCAAATCGAAGCGGCCCGCGGCATCCCCCACCGCATCGGTATCGAGGTCCTGATCGAAACCGCGCTCGGCATGGCGAACGTCGAGGCCATCGCACAGGCGAGCCGCCGGCTCGAGGCGATGCATTTCGGCGTCGCCGACCTCGCCGCGAGCCTGCGCGCGCGGACGGTGAGCATCGGCGGACTGAATCCCGACTACCCGGGCGACCAATGGCACGCGGCGCTGGCGCGCCTCGTCACCGCGTGCCGGGCGTACGGACTGCGGGCGATCGACGGGCCGTACGGGGACTTCCGGGATCCGCAAGGGTACGTCGCCGCAGCCCGCCGCGTGGCCGCGCTCGGGTACGAGGGCAAATGGGCGATCCACCCGTCGCAGATCTCCCTCGCGAACGACGTGTTCACGCCGCCCGCGGCGGAGGTCGAGCGTGCCCGCCGCATTCTCGCCGCCCTCGACGAAGCGGCCCGCGAGGGCCGCGGCGCGGCGCAGCTCGACGGGCGGATGATCGACGCCGCGTCGGCCCGCATGGCCGAGAACATCGTCCAGACCGCTGCGGCGATCGCCGCGCGCCGGAAGCCGGCTCCCACCGTGGCCGCCACGCCAGCCTGACCCGTGGACATCCACGAATACCAGGCGAAGGAGCTGCTGGTCGGCTTCGGGGTCCCGGTCCCGAAGGGCGGCGTCGCCTACAGCGCGGAGCAGGCGGTGTACCGCGCCGCCGAAATCGGCGGCGACCGCTGGGTCGTGAAAGCCCAGGTCCACTCCGGCGCGCGCGGCAAAGCGGGCGGCGTCCGGATCTGCTCGAGCGATGCCGAGGTGCGGCAGGCCGCCAAGGACCTGCTGGGCAAGACCCTCGTCACCTTCCAGACGGGGCCCGAGGGCCTGCCGGTGCACCGCCTGCTCGTCGAGCAGGCCCTGCCGATCGAGCGCGAGCTGTACGTCGGTCTCGTCCTCGACCGCAAGCGCGAGCGCATCGTCGTCGTGGCGCATCCGCACGGCGGGATGGAGATCGAGGAGATCGCCCAGCGCGAGCCCGAGGCGATCCTGCGGGAGGTCGTCGAGCCGGCGGTCGGCATCCGGGCGTTCCAGGGCCGCGAGCTCGCGTTCGGGCTCGAGCTCGCCCCTCCACAGGTCAACCAGGCTGTCTCGATCATTCTGGGCGCCTACCGGGCGTTCCGGGAGCTCGACGCCACCATGGTCGAGATCAACCCGCTCGTCGTCACCAAGGACGGCCAGGTTCTCGCCCTCGACGTGAAGATGAGCTTCGACGATAACGCCATGTTCCGGCGCCCGAGCGTCGCCGAGCTGCGCGACTACGCCCAGGAGGACCCGCGGGAAGCCGAGGCGGCCGAACACGGCTTGAACTACGTCGCGCTGGACGGAGACATCGGGTGCATCATCAACGGCGCCGGCCTCGCCATGGCGACCATGGACATGATCCAGCACGCGGGCGGCGAGCCGGCGAACTTCCTCGACATCGGCGGCGGCGCCTCGCCGGAGCGCGTGGCCAAGGCATTCCGCCTCGTGCTCTCCGACCAGAACGTGAAGGCGGTGCTCGTGAACGTGTTCGCCGGGATCAACCGCTGCGACTGGGTCGCGCAGGGGGTCGTCCAGGCCGTGCGCGAGGTGCAGGTGCCGGTGCCGCTCGTGGTGCGGCTGGCGGGGACAAACGTCGAGGAGGGCCGGCGCATCCTCCAGGAGAGCGGCCTGCCGATCATCACTGCCGAAACGCTCGCGGAAGCGGCACAGCGGGCGGTGGCGGCGCGCAACGCGGGGCTCGCGGCATGAGCATCCTGCTCGACGAAACGACGCGGGTCGTGATCCAGGGCTTCACCGGCGACAAGGGCACCTTCCACGCGAAGGAGATGATCGCCTACGGCACGAACGTCGTGGGCGGCGTCACCCCCGGGAAGGGCGGCACGGCGCATCTCGGCCGGCCCGTGTTCAACACGGTGAAAGCAGCCGTCGCAGCGACCGAGGCCACAGCCAGCCTCGTGCTCGTCCCCGCACCCTTCTGCGCCGACGCGATCATGGAAGCGGCGGATGCGGGAATCCGCCTGGTGGTCACGATCACGGACGGCGTGCCCGCGCAGGACATGATGACGGTGAAGCGCTACCTGTGGCGCTACGCCAAGGAGCGCCGCACGTGCCTGATCGGGCCGAACTGCGCCGGAGTCGTCAGCTCCGGGAAGGCCATGATGGGGATCATGCCCGGGCACATCTATCTCCGCGGCGCCGTCGGCGTGGTGACGCGCTCCGGCACGCTGGGCTACGAGGCCGCCGCGCAGATGAAAGCGCTCGGCGTCGGCGTCACCACCAGCGTCGGCATCGGCGGCGATCCGATCAACGGCAGCTCGTTCGTGGACATGCTGGCGCTGTTCGAAGCGGACCCGGAGACGGACGCGGTGATGATGATCGGCGAGATCGGCGGCCCGCAAGAGGCGGATGCGGCGCTGTTCGTGAAGGAGCACATGACGAAACCGGTGATTGGGTACGTGGCGGGTCTCACCGCACCGAAGGGCCGGCGCATGGGGCACGCCGGCGCCATCATTTCCGCCTTCGGCGACACGGCGGCCGAAAAAGCGGAGATCATGCGCTCGGCGGGCCTCACCGTCGCGCCGAGTCCGGCGGAGCTGGGCTCCACGGTCGCCCAGGCCCTCGCCGGGAGACCGACCCGGCGCGTGCTGGTCTCGCGGTGAGGCCCGCTCCCGCCAGCCGCCCGACCGTCGTCGTGACACGCAAGCTCCCCGGGCCGGTCGAGGACCGGCTGGAGCGGGAGTTCGCAACCCGCCTGAACCGCGACGACCACCCGTTCACCGCGCCCGAGCTGCAGGAAGCCCTGCGCGGCGCCGACGCGCTCCTTCCCACGGTGACGGACCGGATCACCACGGAGGAGCTGTCCGTGGAGCCGCTGCGCGCCAGGATCCTCGCGAACTTCGGCGTCGGGTACAACCACATCGACGTGCATGCGGCCAAAGCCCGCGGGCTCGTCGTCACGAACACACCTGAGGTCCTCACCGACGACACGGCGGACGACGCCGTCATGCTGATGCTCATGGTCGCGCGGCGCGCCGGGGAAGCGGAGCGCCACGTCCGCTCGCGGCAGTGGACCGGGTGGCGCCCTACCCACATGCTGGGCACCAGGGTGAGTGGCAAGACCCTCGGCCTGGTCGGGATGGGCCGCATCGCCCGCGCCGTCGCCACGCGGGCCCACTGCGGATTCGGCATGCGGGTCGTGTTTCACGACCCGTACCCGCCCCCCCCGGCGCTCGCGGCGGAGCTGGGCGCCGAGCAGCAGAGTAGCCTGGACGCCGTGTTGCGCGAGGCGGATTTCGTCTCGCTGCACTGCCCGGCGACCCCGGAGACCCGGCACCTCATCGACACCGAGCGGCTCGCGCTCATGAAGCCCACGGCGTTCCTGATCAACACCGCCCGGGGAGACATCGTGGACGAGGCGGCGCTCGTCGCCGCGCTCAAGGAGCAGCGCATTGCGGGCGCCGCCCTCGACGTCTACGAGCGCGAACCCCAGGTAACGCCCGATCTGCTGACGATGGAAAACGTCGTGTTGCTCCCGCATCTCGGCAGCGCCACCCAGGAGACGCGTGTCGCCATGGGGCTCCGCGCGTTCGAGAACCTCCAGGCTTTCTTCTCCGGAGCGCCGCCCCGCGACCGCGTCGTGTGACCTCAGACCTTCGAGTCCGTGCGTCGGAGGGCTACCTCCAGCAGGTCGCGGACCTTCTCTTCAACCAGCTCGTCGACGTGATTCGGGTCCACCAGCCCGAGAGCGAGCCCGGTCTGCGCGGCGAGCCCGTCGAGGTGGGCGCTTCGCCGGGGCTGCTGGCACGCACCATCCAGGCGCAGGGCATGTGGTTCCAGTTGCTGTCCATCGCCGAGCTGAACGCCGCGATGCGGCAGCGGCGGCAAAGCGAAGTGGAGCGGGGCCACGACCGGTTGCGCGGCACCTTCGCCCAGGTGGTGGCGTCGGCGGCGGAGGTGGGGATCCCGGTGGAAGAGCTGCGGGGCGTGGTCTCGAGCCTCCGGGTGCGCCCGGTCATCACGGCTCATCCGACCGAGGCGAAGCGGGTGACGGTGCTCGAGAAACACCGCCGCATCTACCGCCGGCTGGTGGACCTGGAAGCGCCGCGCTGGACTCCCCGCGAGCGCGCCAACCTCATCGCCCAGCTGCGCACCGAGATCGAGCTGCTGTGGCTCACCGGCGAGTTGCGGCTCGCGAAGCCGACGGTCGCGCAGGAACGCGCGTGGGGCCTGTACTTCGTCACCGAGAACCTGTTCGACGTCGTCCCGGAGCTGCTGGACAAGCTCGACCGCGCGCTGCGGCACGCCTACCCGGACGCCCGGTTCGAAGTCCCCCCATTCTTCCAGCTCGGGTCGTGGATCGGCGGCGACCGGGACGGCAATCCGTTCGTCACGAACGAAGTGACCCGTGAGACGCTCCAGGAGAACCGGCTCGTGAGCCTGCGCCGCTATCGCCGGCGGCTCGCCGACCTGCTGAACGTGTTGAGCGTGACCGAGCGGGCGGCGCCGATCCCGGAGGAGTTCCGGGCAGCCCTGGCCCGCCAGCTCGAGCGCTCGGGCGACGCCGAGCGGATTCGGGCGCGGAACCCTGGCGAGGTGTTCCGGCAGTACGGCGCCTGCATGCTGCAGCGGCTCGACGTCACCCTCGCCTGCGCGGAGCAGGGGACCACCGGGCCAGGGGGGGGGGAGCCCGGGTACCGGACCGCGGACGAGCTGATCTCGGACCTGCGCGTGCTGGAGGCGGGTCTCGCCGCCGTGCGCTGCATGGGCGCGGTGGAACACCTGGTGCGACCCGTGCGCCGGGAGGTCGAGACCTTCCGCTTCAGCACGTTCCGCCTCGACATGCGGGAAAACTCGCTCCGGTCGAACGAGGCGCTCGCGGCGCTGTGGCGGGCCGGAACCGGCGGCGAGCCGCCGGCGCCCACGTCTTCCCAATGGCGAGCCTGGCTCCAGGCCGAGCTGTCGCGGCCCCTCTCCCCGGAGCGGACGGCGCCCACGCTCCCGCCCCCGGAGGCCGAGACCGCGGGGATGTTCCGGGTTATCCGCGAGATGCGCGAGCACGTCGACCGCGAGGCGATCGGCTGCTTCGTTCTCAGCATGACGCACGATGCAAACGACGTACTCGGCGCCTACGTCCTCGCAAAGCAGGCCGGGTTGTTCGCCGACGCGGCCGGGCTCGAGAGCTGCACCCTGGCCGTGGTGCCCCTGTTCGAGTCCATCGAGGACCTGCGCCGGGCCCCGGACATTGTGCGCGACCTGCTGCAGGTGCCGGTCGTTCGCCGCAGCGTCCGGGCTCAGGGCGGCGTGTTCGAGGTGATGATCGGCTACTCCGACTCGAACAAGGACGGCGGCTTCCTCACCTCCAACTGGGAGCTCGCCAAGGCGCAGGGGAAGCTGACCCGGCTGGGCCAGGAGTGCGGAGTTCCCGTCGCCTTCTTCCACGGGCGCGGAGGCTCGGTGAGCCGGGGCGGCGCGCCGACCGGGCGGGCGATCGCCGCGCAGCCGGCGGGCTCGATCGGCGGCCGGCTGCGGATCACGGAGCAGGGCGAGGTCGTGTCGTTCAAGTACGCGAACCGCGGCACCGCGGCCTATCAGGCGGAGCTCCTGGCCGCGAGCGTGCTCGAGCACTCGCTCAAGTCGGGGCGGGAGCGGGCGCTCGTCCCGACGGCAGAGTTCGACGAGGCGATGGAAGCCCTCTCGGGCGCGGCCCACGCGGCCTATCGCCGCCTCGTCGAGCACCCCGACCTGGTCGCGTATTTTCAGGAGGCGAGCCCGCTCGAGGAGATCGGGCTGCTCAACATCGGCTCGCGCCCGACGCGGCGGTTCGGGGCGCGCACGCTCGCCGACCTGCGGGCCATCCCGTGGGTATTCGCGTGGACGCAGAACCGTCACTTCGTGCCGGGCTGGTACGGGGTCGGGAGCGGGGTCGCGACGTTTCTGGAGGTCCGCGGCGCCCGGGGCGAGGCGCTCCTCAAGCGGATGTTCGCCGACTTCCGCCTGTTCCGTCTGATCATCGACGAGGTGGAGAAGACCCTCGCCTACGTCGATCTCGGGTTGGTCCGCGAGTACGCCGGGCTCGTTCCCGACGCG
>QHVD01000423.1 GCA_003222235.1 Gemmatimonadota bacterium
GAACGCCGGCGTCGCGCGCTTCCAGTTCACGGCGGACCCGGCGAAGCTGGCCAAGCTGCAAACCGCCGCGCGCCTCGAGCGGCCGCTGGTGACGATCCACACCACGGGCGACCCGATCGTCCCGATCTGGCACCAGGCGCTGTACCGTGACAGGCTCCCATTCTTCAGCAGATTGCTGCACACGCCGATCACCATCAACCGCTACGGGCACTGCAAGTTCACCGACGCCGAAGTGTTGGCGGCCTTTGCCGTGCTCGTCCTCAAGGTGAGCGGATACAACCTGCTGGTTTCCGGGGACGTGTTGCCCGGCTCGCAGGAGCAAGCGGAGTTCCTCCGCCTGTCCCGGCGTTACGGAGCCAGTCCCGTTCTGACGCCCCCGACCTCCCTTCGGTGACGCCCCCTATGCCCCGAACACCTCCAGCGCCACCTCCACCCGCCCGAATGGCGCGCTCACCTGGACGCCCTGCACGGTGCCCTTCACCTGCTCGAACATGTCGCGCGCGATCGCCACCCCTTCGGCGAGCGCGGCCTCCTTTCCTTTCTCCTGCGCCTGCCGCATCCGGGCGAGCACCGACTCGGGCACGGACACCCCCGGCACTTCGTTCGCGAGGAACTCGGCGTTGCGCAAGGAGATCAACGGCCAGATCCCGGCCACGATCGGGGTGTGGAACGGCTCGACGCGCTTCAGGAACTGCTCCAGCTGGTCGAGGTCGAACACCGGCTGCGTGACGGCGAAGTCCGCCCCCGCGTCCACCTTCCAGGCGAAGCGCGACAGCTCGCGGTCCAGGTCCACGGCGCCCGGGTTCACGCCCACGCCGATCACCCACTGCGTGGGCGCGCCGATCGGGTTGTTCCCCGGATCGAGCCCGTGGTTCAGGCGATACACGAGGTTCGTGAGCCCGATCGAGTCGATGTCGAACACCGCCGTGGCCTCGGGGTAGGGCCCCATCTTCGGCGGGTCGCCCGTGATGATGAGGATGTTGCGCAGGCCCGCCGCGTGCGCGCCGAGGATGTCCGACAGCATGCCGAGCAGGTTGCGGTCCCGGCAGCAGTAGTGGATGACGGTCTCGATCCCCACTTCCTTCTGAATCAGGATCGCCGACGGCAGCACGCCCATGCGGCTCTGCGCCCGGGGGCCGTCCGGGACGTTCACGGCGTCCACCCCGGCGCCCTTCAGGGCGCGGGACTGCTGGAGCATCGGCGTCGGGTCGACGCCTTTGGGCGGAACGATCTCCACGCTCGTCACGAGCTCACCCCGCGCCAGCTTCGCGCCCCAGCCCGAGCGCTTGGCGAGCGTCGCCGCCGCGACGCCCGCGGGCGGCGAGACGGTCTCGCGCGACGTGACGGTGGGCTGATGGCGCGGCACCACGCTCGCGACGTAGTCGCGGATCTTCTTGATGTGCTCGGGGGTCGTCCCGCAGCAGCCGCCAACGATGCGCGCCCCCGTTTCTATCATGCGACGCGCGTAGCTCGCCATGTACTCGGGGGAGGCGAGATAGATCTTGCGGTCGCCCACATCCTTCGGAAGCCCCGCGTTCGGGACCGCCGAGATCGGGCGATCGGTGACCTTCACCATCTGTTCCACCGCCTCGAGCAACCCGGCCGGACCCACCGAGCAGTTCACGCCGACCGCGTCGGCGCCCCACTCGGTGAGCCGCTTTGCGAACGTCTGGGGATCGGTGCCATAGTGAGTGAGCCCGTCGGTGCCGATCGTCATCTGGGCGATGACGGGCAGATCGCAGAGACTGCGCGCCGCGCGCAGAGCCTCGTGGATCTCGTCCAGGTCGGAGAAGGTCTCGAGGATGAACCCGTCCACGCCGCCCGCGAGGAGGCCCTGCACCTGTCGCCGGAAGTGCGCGAACGCTTCATCTCGCGACGTGGGTCCGAACGGCTCGATACGGACCCCCAGGGGTCCGATCGCCCCGGCGACGCTGGCGCGGCCGGCGGCCGCCCGGCGGGCCAGCTCCGCCGCCGCCTGGTTGATCTTCTCGGTCTCCTCCGCCAGGCCGAAGCTGCCGAGCTTGACGGGGTTCGCCCCGAAGGTGTTGGTCTCGAGGATCTCGGCGCCGGCGCGCACGTACGCCTCGTGCACCTCCTGGACGAGCTTGGGCTGCTTCAGGTTCAGCTCGTCGTAGCAGACGTTCAGGAAGAAGCCCTTGCCGTACAGCATGGTGCCCATCGCCCCGTCCAGGACGTGTACTTTCCCGTCGTTCAGGAGCTCGCGGAGCGTCGGCACGTTTCCCGTTTCCCCTTTCTCGTTCCCGCCAAAGGCAAGCCCGTCGCGGCGAGCAAGCCGCAACGGGCCGGCTTTTTAGCGGGTTGTTTTACGTGGCCGCAATACGCCGCAAATCACCACGAAACCGATTGTCACTATTAATCTATCCTCAGCGCGTCGAAACGAAAAGACGTGCACGCCGTTAGTTTCGTAGCCGTGTCCGACCTCCTCGCCGCCCGCTCGCAGATGGGGATCTCGCTCGCGTTCCACATCGTCTTCGCGGTCGTGGGGATCGCGATGCCGCTCATGATGGTCGTGGCGGAGCGGCGCTGGCAGGTGACGGGGCACGCCATCTACCTCGACCTCGCGAAACGCTGGTCACGGGG
>QHVD01000150.1 GCA_003222235.1 Gemmatimonadota bacterium
GGCTACGGTCTCGTTCTTCGAGGCTGGGACTGAGCGTGCGCATGATAGTGGACGTTGCACCAGGTTGCGCGGCCGAAGTCGATAGCGCCGTTTGGCGCCGAGGCGCTGGTGAGCGGTGTGCCCGGTCCGACGAAGTCCGCCATCGCGGGGAGCCGCTTCACGACCCGAAACGGCTTTCCCCGCCTCGCCGGTCGCCTCCGAGGGCCCGCTCGGCACCGCCGACGTTAAGTGTGCTTCACATGCCGAGGCCGATTTCTCGGCCAGCGCGGCCCCGGCACGTTAAGAACGCTCAACGCCCGCCGTCCGGAGCGCCATCGGATCGCCCGCATACTCGCTGACGGCTTCGGAACGGGCTTGCCACACGACGCACAATCCATGTTGAGCTTGAGCAACGTCACGACGCCCCGGGACGGCCGGGCGCGCCGCCACCGCGCACGCCCCAGCGCCGACCGACGGCGTCCCCATCCTGATCCTCGACGACGACGCGCGCTTCAGCGCCGCCAGCCGGGCGCTCGCCTCCCTGCCCTTCGTGCCGTTCTCCGTCCGTGGCGGCGCGGACGCCCTGCAGTTCCTCGCCCGCACGGCGCGCTTCGAGGACGCGTCGCGGCCGGCCTTCGGCAGTTCGGCACTAGCCGAAACTAGCGGGCAGGCAGATAGCCGAAACTAGCGGTTTGGCCGGTGCCTGGCTTCCGGCGCTTTCTCATCTTCTATCGCGTGACGACGAACACGGTCGTCCGAGTGCTGCACTCCGCGCGCGACGTCCGGCGAGCTCTCGACGAGAAGTGAGCAGATAGCCGAAACTAGCGGCCTTTTTCAGGTTCGGGTGACATAACGCCCGAAGGCGGACGTTCGCGGACCCCGTAGACTCCTCCGTAGGACGGCTGCCTGCCGAGGACCGGCTCGACGCCACCCGCGTGGTCCGCGACCTCGGTGCCCTACCGCCCGATGCGATCCTCTACCTCCTTGCCCAACCCCTCCTCGACCTTGCCAGCGATCACCTCCTGCGGGACCGCGCCCTCACGGAGCGGTACGAGCAGCGCTTCGAGGTCGAGGACAGCGACGACTGGATGACCGTGATGACCGAGTACAACCGTGAGGCCGACGCGATCACCGCCGCCCTCTTTCGCGCCGAGGGGGAGGCGGGGTTGGCGCACCTCTACCTCACGCATCGGCCGCCCCTGCCGCCGTTCCCGTCACCTGCGCCGAGGCTCGTCCTCCTCAAAGACTGCCTCACCGCGTCATTACTCGATAGATCGTGACCTCGCCGTCGGTGAACGCCGGTTTCAAGTACTCTGCGCGCGCTGGATCGAAATCGCCCAACGTGCGTTCGTCTCGTCCGACGAAAATGTACGCGACGCGATATTGCTTCAGCAAGGCTACGCGCCAGGCGTCATTGGCCTCCGTGCTAAAGAACCTCTGCACCGTTGCGCGCTTGCCGTCAAACTGTATCGTCTCGTAACGGTTCCCTACGAACACACGATGCCCCGTGCGAAACGGAATGTAACTCCCCGTCCAGTATGACGACAACACCAACTCATCCGGCGTCGCATGATCGCGCAGCCAATCCATCGCCTGCAACTCTGCTCTCGGCCGGAATAGAGGATACGGTTGCGTGACGCTGAGCTTGATCGCCGCGCCCGCCCAGAGATAAAGATTCGCGAGACTGGTCACCGCGATCAGACCAACCACGAGCAACCGCTGCAAGCCCGCGCCGCTGTAACTCGGCCGCTGCGCCAATGCGTTGAAGACGCGCCTGCGTGCGAGCCACGGGAGCCCAACCTCGAACAAGCCGAGCGTTGCCACGATTGCGAGCGGCACCTGCACGCCTTCGACAAAACGGCGCTGCGCGTTGAGCGGCGAGTAAACCAGAACGGCGACCGCGCCAATCCAAATCCACAAAAACGTGAGCCTGTGATGATCGCGAGCCTTGAGGCGGCGGAAGGTCAATGCGCCGAGAACAAGATACGGCGCGTAGGCGAGGAGATAATGCAACGGATTTGGTGAGAGCGTCGTTGCTTGCACGTTCCAACGTCTAAAGATGTCATTTGTAGCCAACACCGATTGATAATATAACACCATGGGTACCGGCAATGCACACGCGGAGATTAACAAGAACGCTTCGCGCCACAGGAGCCGCCATGCACGCGTTATCAGCAGCACGTAGTAAGCGCCTAGCACCCCTAACATCAGCACTATCAAGAATGGGTAGACCAACATGACGAGGAGATTCCCCACCGACGCGCCCAGCGCGAACAGCCATCGCTGCCATGATATCGTCGCGTGGTCCAAGGCCCGCAGCGCCAGCGAGAACGTGATGAGGATGAACGAAATGGCGGCAGCGAAATGAGGAAAGGTCAAAGCGCTGAAAAACAGATGCGCCTCGGGCATCCGCAAATCTAACGGCACCGCGCTCGCAATGGGATCGGGGTGTTCCCAAGGGAGCCACGCCCAATCAAACCCCCCGCCGAAGATCGCGAGCAAGTAGGCGGCGCGACGCTGTATAGGCGCTGGGATGAACGTGGCGATGAAACCGAATGTCACGAGGAACAAGAGCACATCACTCACTACGCGCGCGAGATGCCACATTGCAATGACGGGAAGATTAAGCACGCGAGCGATGTGACCGAGCGAGAGGTAAAACACTTCGATAAAAGCGGGCGCGTGCTCTTCGGACGTGAACGGCAGATGATACAGCCACTCGCCGTTATAGCCCTTGCCAATCGAGGAGACATAACTGGCGTCCTCGACGGTGATCATTAGGCCCGTGTATTCCGTGCCGGAATGCGCCTGCGTGTAGCCTAAGGCATACGGCACGAACAATAGCAGGGCGACCGCGACCGCGATCACGAATGCGCTGAACCATTCACGGCGCGTCGGGCAGCTTGCCTGCGTCACCTGCGTCGATGACATCACCGAGGTCCACCGGGGTGGGATGATCGAGGTCGGCGCCATCGGACACACGCGTCTTGATGGGCCAACGAGCCTCCCCCGGCTCGAAGGCCAGGGCCCTGAAGGCGGGCCAGAGAAGGGTAGCGACGAAGGCGAAGGCTGCTAACCGCCCAGCGGGTCCGTCCCAAGCTCCTGCCCTCCCTTCCGTGGTGCGCCGCGCATACCACAGGCCGTCACCGTCTTCTATGGAACGGAGCCAGCGGACGAACGCAGCGGACGGAGGAGTTCGCGGACAGCATGCTCGGCGTTCTTGACCCCGCGCCGGCGTTCGCGTTAGCAGCGGCACTAGCCCGATGCCCCCGACGAGAGTCACCGACCTCGACCTGAAGGGGATCACTGTCTTCCTCGCTTCGACGGCAACGCCTGAGCGGGGCGGCCTGCCGTACCTCGACGCCGTGCTGCCCGCCGAGGACCGGCTCGCCGCCACCCGCGTGGTCCGCGACCTCGGTGCCCTGCCGCCCGACGCGATCCTCTACCTCCTCGCCCAGCTCCTCCTCGACCTGGCGAGCGATCACCTCATGCACGACCGAGACCTCACGGCGCGGTACGACGAGCGCTTCGAGGTCGAGGACAGTGACGAGTGGACCGCTACCATGGCCGAGTACAACCGCGAGGCCGATGCGATCACCGCCGCCCTCTGGGTGTATTAACCACGAAGGAGGCTCGCTATGAAACGACATACGCTACGAGGATTCTGCCTCGCAGTCTGCATAGGCGCGGCGAGCACCGCCTGGTGGCTCGCGAGCCCGGCCGGTGCGCAGCAGGGCTTCTCCCTGAAATCCCTCCGGGGAGAGTACGTCTACGCGCTCGACGGGTACACCATTCAGGGCGACACCGGCCAGCATCAGCCCTTCGCCTGGGCCGGGAAGGAGACCTACGATGGCGCCGGCCACGTGGCCGGCGTCTTCACGGCGAGCTACAATGGCGAGATCGTCCACCGTACCTACACGGGGACCTACACCGTCAACCCGTATGGCACGGGCTCGACCCTGCTGACCGACAGCAACGGCGACGTCACGCACTTCGACATCTTCATCCGGGAGGGCAGCGAAGAGGTCTCGTACGTGGAGACGGACCCCGGCGTCGTCTCGTCCGGCTACGAGCGGCGAAGGTAGCGCCCGCAGCCGCAGCGGCGACGGTCGGCAGTCAGCGACGGGGCGGCAGTCTATGTCGCCTTGGCCGATGGGCGGAGCGGCGACTAGACATCTACTTCTTTCGCGCCGAAGGGGAGCCGGGGTTGGCGCACCACTACCTCACGGACCGGCGCGCCTTCGACCGCCGGATGGAGCGCGGTCGGGAACACTTCTTCGGGCCGCCGAGCGGCGCGCACGCCGCCTATCCTGACACCTTGCCGACGGAAGTACAGTGAAAGTGAAGCGCGCACTCATGGGGGCGGGGGCGATACTACTGATTGGCGCAGTAGCCGCCGACGCTGGCAGTTTGAGTATCCGCACGCTACGCTTTACCTGCCGGGCCGGTGATCCCGAGTTTCATCCTTTCTTCTGCGACACGGAGTCCCCGAACGATACGGGCTCGTGTACGTTCTGCTTCGCCCCCAGCCTCGCGTTCATCGTGGGCTGCTCTGGGGCGGTCGCCTAAACCCCTGCCGAGTTCTTCCGATTCGTAGCTGCTCCACCAGCCCGCTGTCTGAAGCCCCACAGGACAACTTTACCGTGGCTCTCCCGAGCGGTGGTAAAAGGCCAGCAACGCTGAAGTTGAAATTGCCTGTGGCCAATTCACGCGAAACCGTCGTACTTCTTCACTGCCGAGTAGCACGGAAGTAAACCGAGAGCCGTCCATCCCGCCCGCCCGACCCGTCACCCTAGCCGCCGTGCCAAAATCCCCGCACGGGGCTTTTCCAGCCCTTGGCGGGCGACCGTAGGACGGGTCCGTGCCCGGCTCGGCAACCCGGTGCCGGGGTCGGCGGCTCGATGAACCCGGCCGCTGCGAGGTCCGCACGGAGCTTGGCGATTTCGTCCACGTCGGTGGCGAGCACCCAGGCGATCCCCTAGGGGCTCTGGTCGGGGTGGAAGTTCAGCCAGGAGAGGAGGACTTGACGGGGGCCGTCTTTACCATTCACCTTCCAAGCCGCGCAGCATGAAGTGGTCGGCACTCACCGTCCGTCACGGCGGTGAGCGTCTCATCGTGGTCGGCTGGCGGATACTCGGCATCGGACTCTTGCTGACCGAACCCGTGTGGGCGGCACGCATTGTCGTCACTTGCTACGATGGAGCGCCTTCGGCTTCGGTTGGCTGGGGGACGGAGCGGCCCGATCGTACGCTTCAGCGGCTGCGACCTTGACCGGGCTCAGAACGGGACATGTCAGTTCCGGGTCAGCATAGGCGCCAGATCGACCGTGGTGCCTCAGCTGTTCGACGGCACCGTTGCCGTGGGTGGCCGTCAGCGTCTCCGCTACCGTGGCACACGGGCCGTGGTTCGGTGCCACGCCGGCCCCGAGCCGAACCCGGTGCCCTGTGAACCGAGTCTGCCGCGAGACGCTCTGACGTACACATGTCAGGATGGCGTGCTCGTCGAGCCGACCCCCGACCCCGTGTGTCGTGATCTGGCCTGTGACCCGGCGTGTGACTTTGATCGATCCTGCGACGACTCGTGTACCTTCAGCTTTCGCTGCCCGCCGAACTGCGGTCTCGGCCCTTGCTTTGAGCAGCCGATGTACGCCGTGCGGGTCCCGGTCGGCTGCCGCGGAGTGCTTCCCGAGTGCGCCCGCGGCGCGCAGCCGGCGCTAGCCCTTGAGTGTCGGCCTCCGCCATCTGGCTTCGCCTGTCCGCCGACCACGACCACGCTCCCGCCGCCGGGTTCCTGTCGCACGGACGCTGACTGCTCGATTTTCCCACTTGAGTGCCAACACCGTGAACTCGGCTTCTGTGAAGGGTTCCCCACGTTCAATCCGAATCGCTCGGTCTCGAATGTCGTATGCCCCATCCCACCGTAGTCGAGCGAGCCGCCGGTAAGGCAGCACGCTTCTCGACGTTGAACGCCCGGCGGCTCCGCAGAGCTTCGACGAGCGGAGTTGGCGCGATACGTTCAAGGCGTGCGTTGATGCCGGGTGAACGGGCAGAGCAGGCTCATGACGACGAACCGCGGTCCACTGGTGGCCATGGTTCGTGGCGTCATGATCTACTCGACCCGCAGCTCCGTGCCTACGGGGCGGTCGTACGGGCGAGCGCCGGAAGGCAGCGAATCACTACCACTTTCGGTCGGCCAGCGCGGCGCCTAAAGACGAGGTGCTCCCCTACCTTGAGCATGGACGTGAAACGCGGTTCCTCGAAGCATGCAATGAGGCATCCGGCGAAGGCGCAGAGCGGGCAGCGCGACGCGAAGGTGCAGCTCCCATCAGCGGTGCGGTCGACGTCGCACAGAGGATCGGCGGGTTGATTCTCTATCGTCCCATCGTGACAATCGATGCGAACCTTCCGCGGGCGCCTCACGCGCGGCCCGTGACAACCGCGACCGCTCGCAGGGATGCACCCCTGTTGCGGGTCGCAGGTGTGGCAGGGACCGCACGACATGCTCGGACCGCCGACGCAGCTTCCGCCCCGACAGGTGTCGCCCGTCGTGCACACATCCCCATCGTTGCAGGCGACCCCGTCAGGTGCCGGGTCCTGGACGCAGGCGCCAAGACCGTCGCAGCGGCTCGTCCCGCACAGGTCGATCGGGGCGCCGCATGGTGTCCCAGCGGGAACGGGCACACCCGGAGTGCAAGACCCGTTGGCGCACATGTCTGCAGCTGTGCACTCGTTGGCGTCGTCGCACGGGCCGCTCCTCGGAGGATGCACACAGTTTCCCGCGCTGTCGCAGACGTCGTCCGTACAGATATTCCCGTCGTCGGGACACCATTCGCCGGGGTTCGCCGGCTTGCAGGACGACGAGCAGCAGTCCCCGTCGAAGACATTGCCGTCGTCGCATTCTTCGCCGGGGTCGAGGATGCCGTTCCCACAGTGGCTGCCGAAGAACGTCCCGCTCGCGGGGAAGGGACCGAGACAGTTGAAGGTGCCCGTGAAGGTGGCCCCGTCCGGGGCAACGCTGCCGTCGATCGTCAGGCTCGAGCAGAAGGACTCGGAGTGGCCGCTCGCCGTGAACGTACCCGCGGCGGCATCGATCGTGCCCGTGAGGGTCACCGCCCCGATGAGTGTACAGGAGGCGGTGAAGGACAGCGCCGTACCAGATTGTGAGATGTCCGCCAGGCACCCGACCGTTGTGGTCGGCCCAGAGGTGGTCTGGGCGCGCACCCCCCATTTGCCGCTGAGATTCGTTGCGCCAAAGGCGACGTGGGCGCCGCAGAACAGGATCGCGAGATGCACGGCCAGCATCCGCACCTCGGCGAGCCTACTGCCCGAATCTCCGGCGGGTCAATGTGTCGTATGGGCTCCGCTTAGGGCTGGATTCGGACCTTCGAATCCGAACCTCAGCGACTGCCCGACCACGGCCCGTATGCCATCGCCGCCCCCTCGCCGCCGAGCCCGCGTTGCACGCATCCCCGAACTGCTGGGCGAGATCGAGCGACTGCGGGCCGTGGACTATGGGTGCGGCTGCGCTGCCGACGGCGGCGCTACTTGCCCGCCTCGGTAGGGAGGTTTGCCGCGCGCCAGGCGTCAAGACCGCCGAGGAGCGCGTAGGCGTTCGTGAACCCGAGTTGCTGAAGCTGGAGCACCGCACGGGCGCTCGTGGCCTCGGCGTGTCACGTGCAGTATGCGACGATCAGCGCGTCCTTCGGGGTGTCTTTCGCCCACGCCTCGATCCGCTCGTTCGGCACGTGGACGGCGCCTCGTATGATCACGTCGCTGCCGACGCTAGTGCGTGCATCGAGGATGATCGGTTTCTCGCCCGCGTCTCGACGCTGCTGCACCTCCTCGGGCGTGATCCGGCGGACGACTCCGGGCTCGAAGGCACGCGCCGTGTCCTCGGCGCGAAGCGGTGCGGCCAGGCTGCACGCGAGCGCGGCCGCGATGACCACACGAGCGATGAACGAGACCATTGGGAAGCGAGTATGACTGGGTCGAGCGTCCGGTCAACCGACGCACCCCCCTCGCGTGCTCTCTATGACGGAGGCCCTGCCGGCGCCCCCGGCAGGCTGCTTCGAGAGCCTGCTCCCGCTGCAACATCTGCGGATGGGACGCCAAGAGGTGATCGCGGAGCGCGCACTCCTCCTCGTCACCGAGCAGGTCGCCCTCCAGCACCGCCTCGCGGTACTGCGCGCACGTCACCATGAGCGGGACGGCGGGCCAGTAGCATCGAGGGCGAACTCGCGGCCCCGTGGGTCGGCCTACCGCGCGACGATCCTGCCGCCCGGCACGGTCATGGATCCGCCAGGTCCGCGGGCCTATGCTCGTCGCCCGCGAGGCCGAGGTGCGTGAGGATGCGCCGAACGACCCGGGGATCTTCGATCGTGGCGATCAGGCGCATCCGGCCGCCGCAGCTCGGGCACGCGAGCACGTCCACCGCAAAGACCCTCTGGAGCAACTCGGCCCAGCGCCAGCGCCGCGGCGGCGCAGCGCCCGCGGCTGGGTCCGAAGGCTGCGGGGAGGCTGGCTCCGGTTCGGGAGCGGTCGCCGCCGACACATCGGCGGCCGCGCTGGGTCCGGCTGCCGGACCGGCGGGACCGGCGATCAGTGCGGCGTCGTTTGACGTCGCAGGCGCCTCCGCGCGCCCGTACGCGACCGCCGCGGCCCGCCATCTGGCGCGGGGCGCCAAGACTCCGTGGTAGAGGACGACGTTGATGCGCGGGCGGGGCGTCAACGCTGCCAGGCGCTCGAGCAGGGTGACCGGCTCGAAGCAGAGGTGCGTGGTTCCGTCGCGCCACGGCGTCTTGAGCGTCACGAGGACCGTGCCGTCGGACCGCAGCGCGAGCCGCTCCTGGGCGATGGGCGGGCGCAAGAGGTAGCGGCAGAGCTGCTCGAGCCGCTCCCGATCCTCGCCTGCTACGGTGACGGCGCCATGCAGGTCGAAGCCCTCACACCGCGCCTGTAACGGCTGCGACGACTCGACCCACGGGGCATCGGGGTCGGCACCGAGGCGCTCGACCCGTGCCCCGGCGCGGGGTCCGAGCGCGATCCGCCCCTGTACGGCCGCGCTCGCGAGTCCGGCCAGCGCGAGTGACTCGGCCGCCAGCGGGTCTATGGCGTCGGCGTCGTTGGCGAGTCCGCGGCGCACGAGCAGCCGCTCGACCCGGCGCGCGATTGTCGCCACGAGCCGGGCGACGTCGGCCTCGCTGGGCGGCGGCAGGCGGTGGAAGCGGAGCGTCCCGTCCGCTCCGGGGGCGAACACGCCGTCGAGGCTGAGCGCGTGAAAATGTACGTTGAGTTCGAGCCCGCTCCCGAAGCGCTGCACGACGGTGACCGTGCCGCTCTGGCCGTCCGGGACGCCGCCGCGCCGGCCGCGCCGACGGTACCAGCCGAGAACCGCGCGAATGAACACGCCGAGCACGGCGCGGCAGAGCGCGTGGTCGAACGCGAGGCGGTAGCGCAGCCGGTGCGGCACGGTGAGCACCCACTGGCGCACGGGGACGAGCGGCAGGGTGGTCTCGACGAGGTGCGCCGCCTGCTCGGCCATGCGCCGGCCGCCGCAGCTCGGGCAGACGGCGCGTGCCTTACAGGAGAATGGGACGAGGCGTTCGAACCGGCAGGCGTCACACCGCACACGGGCGAAGCCCCGGTCGAGCGCGCCGCAGCCGAGGAAATCGCGGAACTCGCGCTCGATGAAGCGCGGCACGCCTGCGCCCTCGGTGGCGGCGGCCGTCTCCGCGAGGAAACGCTCGAGGTGCGTGCGCACGACCTGGTGGAGCACCGTCCGCGCTGGCGACCGTGGCTCGTAGATCCCCGGCAGCACGCCGGGGCACAGCCAATGCCGTGCCGCCGTTTGGAAGGTCGGGGTGCCTCACCCTCGCGAGCGTGATCGGCGCGACGCCCGGCCGCGTGTGCAACGGCCAGTGAATCAGGTTGCTTCGGGTCCTATCCCAGCTCCGCGATCGTCACGCCCGCCCCGCCCGCTGCCGGCTCCGACTCCCGAAACGTCGTGCAGTACGGCGAGCTCGCGAGAAACTCGTGCACCGCGCGCCTGAGCGCGCCGCTCCCGATGCCGTGCACCACGCGCACCTCCGAGAGGCCCGCGCGCACCGCGCGGTCGAGGAAGGCGGCGAGCGCGTCGATCGCGTCGCGCACCCGCTGGCCGATCAGGTTGATCTCGGCGGGCGCGTCGGCGGGGCGGTCGACCTCGATCGCGACGCGCTCGCGCGCCGGGGCGTCGCCGACGACGCGGAGCTGGCCGGACGGGACCTCGAAACGGAGGCCGCCGCGCTGGATGCGCGCGCGCTCGCCCGCGATCTCGACCAGCTCGCCGCGGATGCCGCGGCCCGCCACCTCGACCAGGTCGCCCGGGACGGGGGGACGCGTGGGCGACGGCTCGGGCTCGATTGCCCGCGCCTGGGCGGCGACCTCCTCGCCCGCCTCGCGCACGAAGGCGCGCAGCACGGCGGGCTCGGGGCGGCGGCGCAGCTCCTCGAGCAGCGTCCGCCCCCGCGCCTCGAGCTCGCGCAGGAAGCGGCGCGAGGCGTCCAGGTCCTCGGCCCAGCGGCGCCGCTGGCGCGTGCGCAGGTCCTCGGCGAGCGCCTC
>QHVD01000424.1 GCA_003222235.1 Gemmatimonadota bacterium
TGACAAGGGACGACATGTGAGAAGAGAGGAAACTACAAGAGAGACGGCGAGACGGCGAGACGGCGCCTCGCCGCCTCGCCGTCTACCGTTTCTAGCGCGACCCCGCCACCTTCGAACCCGTGACCTCCGGCCGCATCACCACCAGCTCCGGGTTACCCGGATCCGTCTGCACGCTGAAGTCGAAGATCACGTACTGGCGGCCGACATGCGTGACCCGAAGCCCCGCATAGTGGTACTGGCCGTTTTCCAAACGCTGGAACACGTAGCCGTAGCCCGCCGCGGCCTGCAACATGTTGCGGGAGTACCCGGTTTCGGGCGCGTAGTCGATCGAAGTCAGGTCGGCCACCGGCGACGTGCTGTACAGCAGCACGCTGTCGCCCGAGAACTCGGGCACGATCCACAGGGTCGAATCGCTCGCCTGGAGATGAATCCAGAAGTCGATGTCCGTGCGATTCCCGGCCTGGACCAGGCCGAGCTCGCCCGGGTCGCCCCGGCCGTTGCCGTTCGCGTCGCTCCAGAAGCGGAACCCGGACTGCGCGGGCTGCGATTCGAAGGCGTACACGAGCACGTTGCGCGCGTCGGGGCGCGGCGTGTCCTCGCGCAGTGGGGACCACATGCTCTCGTATCCCTCCTCGCTGATCGCCGAAACGCCGTAGCACCGCGGCACCCCGTTCGTGAGGGCGCCCGCCACGAACTCCGGGGCCACCGTCGTCCCCTCGAGGGAGATCGAGTCGGGTTGCGTAATGCACACGCCCACGTCGAGATCGTAGGGCATGCTGTACACGCGGTACCACTTGAAGCGCCCGGCATCGGCGGTGAGGAAGGCGTTGTCCGTCCAGTCAAGCTCGACCGCGCCGTTCAGGGACACGGAGAACAGGCTCGCCGGCCTGGCGAGCTGAAGCCGCTCGTCCACCGTGATCACGTTGCTGGCATCGCTCTCGCCGCCGTTCACGTCCACGGCCGTCACGTAATACTGGAGGTCCGGAACGCCGTTGTCGTGAAACGTGTTCGAGCTGGTCTCTCCCCGCAGGCTGAAGCTCCCGCTCGTGGAGCCGCGCGAGTACACGCGGTAGCTCGCCAGATCGGAGCTCGACACGTGGTCCCACACGAGCAGGATGCCGGCCGGCCGGTTCGGGTCGCCGCTGGGATCGAGCTGGTAGGCGAGATCCTGGGGAGGAGCGAGAACAGGCAGGACTGCCGTATTGGAGCTGCAGCCGAAACCCAGGAGGGTGGCTGCCAGCAGTGCGTGGCGCGATGAGAACTGCATAGACGTCCTCGGGGAAGCGTTCGGCCGGTTGCTTGAGCACGCAACGTGCCCCCTGCTAACCAGCGTGAGCATGGCGGGTTGACGGCCTCGCGCGTGCCAGCGCTGTCATCTGAAGTGGACAACTGCATCGGGCGGCAAGGGCGGCAAGGGCGGCAAGGCTGGCAACTCGGCCTCCCTGCCGCCTTTGCCGCCCTACCGTACCAGGGTTTGCTGCTCGTAGTCGAAGCGGATGTCCGGCTGGTCGAGCAGCGCCACGTAGAAGTTGAACCCGAAGTTGCCGTTGGGGGCCTTCGAGAAGGCGAAGCTCGCGTGCCAGCGATGCAGGTCGCGCTCCAACCGGATCGCGTGCTGGCCGAACTGGCGCGTGTCCAGGTCGTAGGCCGTGTTCCACGATGCCGACCACTTCGGCGTGGGACTGAAGGCGAGGTTGATCTGGAGCGTCTGCCGGCCCCCTTGCGGCGCGAGGGTCGTGGGCAGCGTGTCCCTCCGGGGGCGCGTGCGGTTGGCCGAAAAAGACACGCCGAGGTTGAATCCCCGTCCCGCCCCGCCCATGGGGACCGAGCCCAGTCCTCCAAAGGTGTTTCGGCCGACCCCCGTCCCCGGTGGCTGGAGACCGCCCGGCGTTGTTGCCGGAGCGGGTGGCGCCGCGGGAGCCCCGCTCTCGCCCCGGTGGATCCCCAACAAGCTCGCGATCCCGCGCAGCGTCGCCGGCGTGACCGAGAACCCCGCCGTGACGCTCGTCAGGAACGGCGAGAATTTCGCCGTGTCGGAGCCCACGGCTCCGTCCCACAGGTCATGTGTCGTCGCGAGACTAAACCCCGGCAGGAGATCGGAAGCGAACGTGTTGCTGAGCGTCTGAGTCGTCCACCCGGTCCGTCCCGAGTCCTTCGCCTGCTCGAAGTTGTAGGAGATGGAGCTGGTGTTGATGCCCAGCAGCCGGAGCTTGCGCGCCTCGTGTCCCGTCGTGTCGCCGGGCGGAGGCTTGAGCTTCGCCTCGAAGTTCTGCGACAGCCCGAGCGTGATGGTTTGTTGCGGATCGCTCCTGACGTTGTGCATCCGGCCGGTCGGATCGACGGCATGCGCGAACTCGTCCGACACCTTGCTCGCCGGGGCGTACTGATAGCTCACGATCGGGGAGAGGGCGTGCCGGATGCGCGCCAACGGCCCGATCCCGGGGAAGAACCCGAAGAAGGTGGGTGAGAGACCGGCGCTGAACTGGAGCCGTTTGCCCTGCCGCACAAACCGGCCCCCGGTGAAGGGGTTCTTGATCATGAAGGGCCCGGCCGAGGTCTGGTTCACGATCGCGATCCCGGGCTGGAGCTTCCAGGTGCCGGTGAACAAGGATGGCAGGTTGATCCCCGTTTGCCAGTCGACTCTGGTCTCGAAGGTGCGATCGAACAGCACCCGCCGCTGGCCGCCCGGGGCCGTAGAGTCGGGAATCACGTACTCTTGCCGGGCGCTGCTGCGGGCGTCATTCACCTGGAAGGTGTTCGACCAGTTCCAGGGCCCGATCCGCACCGGCGTCTGAAAGCTGATCGCCGTCTGCCGGTTGTCGGCGAAGAGGGCCAAAGTGTCGGGAACCCCCGAGGCACCCGGGACCAGCAGCCGGGTGTCGGCCGAAT
>QHVD01000404.1 GCA_003222235.1 Gemmatimonadota bacterium
GCTCTCCGCCACGACCATCGCGATCGGCTCGCCCACATGACGGACCTTATCCTTGGCCAACGGGACCTGGGTGCAAGGGTTGAACACGAGACCCGGGATGGGCGGGGGCGGAACGAGGACCGGGCCGGGACGCCCGTAGTCGCCGAGGTCCGCTGCGCCGTACACCCCGACCACGCCGGGCCGGCGGCGGGCGGCCGAGAGATCGACGTCCTTCAAGCGGGCGTGCGCGTGCTGGCTCCGCAGGAAGGCGACGTGCAGCATTCCCTCGACCTGAACGTCGTCGACGAAGAGCGCGCGGCCGGTGAGGAGCCGCGCGTCCTCGTTGCGGCGGATCGGCTCACCGACGAGGCGACGCGTCACAC
>QHVD01000405.1 GCA_003222235.1 Gemmatimonadota bacterium
GGATGCAGCGCGTTGCCGGCACCGGCGGGGGCGAGGCCCTCGACCGTGGTGACCTCATGCCCGTCCACCTGGACGGCGAACATCAGGCACGCCCGCACCGCCTCGCCGTCGAGGAGGACCGTGCACGCGCCGCACACGCCGTGCTCGCAGCCGACGTGCGTGCCGGTGAGCCCGAGCTCATGGCGCAGGAAGTCGGAGAGGAGCAGCCGCGGCTCCACCGCCCGCTGGTGACGGACGCCGTTGACCGTGACATCGACCGTTTCGTGCAAGCTACTCACCGCTGGTGTGGCGCGCGAAACAGCTTCGCCACCTCCGGCTTCATCACTTTGCCGAGCGCGTTCCGGGGGAGCGCCCGCACCACGGAGAGGGCGCGCGGCACCTTGTAGGGCGCGAGTCGCTCCTTCACCCACCCCTGGAGCTCGGACAGGGTGAGATCGCACGCCGGCGCGAGCTCCAGTGCCGCGCACACCCGCTCGCCCCACTCCGCGTCCTCGACCCCCACGACTGCGCACTCGGCTACGGCGGGGTGCGTGCGCAGCACTTCTTCGATCTCGAGCGCCGAGATCTTGTACCCGCCCGTCTTGATGATGTCCACGCTCGAGCGGCCCAGGATCCGGTACGAGCCGCGTTCGAGCGCCGCGACGTCCCCGGTGCGGAACCAACCGTCCTGGAACGCGGCGGCGGTCGCATCGGGGCGCCGCCAGTACTCGAGGAACACGGTTGGCCCGCGGACCTGGAGCTCCCCCGGCGTCCCCGCGACAACGGGCGCGCCGCGCTCATCCACCAGTCGCACCTCGACGCCCGGCAGGGGAGTGCCCACGAACCCGGGCCGGCGCTCGCCGCGCAGCGGATTCGACAGCGCCATGCCTATCTCCGTCATGCCGTAGCGCTCGAGCAGAGTGTGGCCGCTGATCTCTCGCCACCGCTCGAGCGTCCGCACCGGTAGGGCCGCCGACCCCGACACCATGAGTCGCATCCGGCCGCACCCCGCCGACCACTCACGGCGCCGTTCCGGCGGCGCCGCCTCCCAGGCCGCGATCAGTTTGTGGTAGATGGTCGGGACGGCCATGAACAGCGTGAGGTCGCCCCGCGCGATCCGCGCCCACGTCTCGAGCGCGTCGAACTGCCCTAGCATGTCGCAGCGCGCGCCGCTCCACAACGCGCAGGCGAGCACGTTCACGATGCCATGCACATGGTGGAGCGGCAGGACGAGGAGAATGCGATCGTCCGCCCTCCACTCCCACGCCGTCACGAGCGACGTCACCTGGGCGCGCAGGCTCCCGTGCGTCGTCACTACGCCCTTGGGCTTGCCCGTGGTGCCGCTCGTGTACAGGATCATGGCCCGGCGATCGTCGGGGACGTCGGGGAGCGAGGAGCGCGGCTCGGCCGCAAGCGCCCCGACCGTGCGCAGCTGGCGCACCGTGGATGCCGCCGGCACGGCATCGAGCCGCGGTGCGAGCTCCGCATCGGCGACGACGACTGCCGCGTCGGCGTCGGCGGCGGGTGCGACGTGGCGAGGGGAACCGCGACTCCGCCCGCGCGCCAGATCCCCCACTGCGTCGCCACGTAGTGGAAGCCCGGCGACGCGAGGAACGCGACCCGCGCCTCACGGAGATCGTCGCGCGGACCGAGCAGACACGCCGCGACGCGGGCGGAGGCATCGAGCAGATCCCGATAGCTGAAGGTTCCCTCCGCTGCGGTGATCGCGGTCCGCTCGGCGTGGCCGCGCGCGCGGGCGACGAGCATGGACTGGCCGTGTCTCAGTCGTCGATGGCCTGTCGGTGCGTCTCGCGCGTCAGCCAGACCGACATGACCGTGATGAGGACGAGCGCCAGCATGTAGAGCGACACGGGCCAGGACTTCCCGCCGGTGCGGGCCAGCAGCGCGGTAGCGATGAGCGGCGACAGCCCGCCCGAGAACACCGACCCGAGCTGCGATGCGAGCGAGGCCCCGCTATAGCGCACGCGCGTGGGGAACAGCTCCGCGAAGAAGCTCGATTGCGCCGCGTACATCGCGTCGTGTCCGAGCGCCATCGAGAGGACCAGGGCCAGCCAGATGAGCGCCGGCCGTCCGGTGTCGAGCAGCGAGAAGAACGGGAACGCGAGGATCCCGCCTGCCACCGCCCCAAGCAGATAAACAGGCCGCCGGCCGACGCGATCCGAGATGGCGCCCCACGCCGGGACGGTGAAGAGGCTGCATGCTGAGGCCACGAGCAGGCCGTTCAGCGCGATGTTTCTGTCCAGCTTGAGCTGGGTTGCGACATAGGTCAGCGAGAACGTCGTGAAAATGTAGAACAGCCCGTTTTCGGCGAGTCGCGCGCCCGTGGCCAGGAGCACGGACTTTCCGTGCCGGCGGAACACCTCGATCACGGGCATGCGTGCCTCGGCCCCGCGGCGTTTCAACGCCTCGAACACCGGCGACTCGGCCAGGCGATGGCGAATCCACAGCCCGACGACGAGGAGGATGAAGCTCAGGAGGAACGGCACGCGCCAGGCCCACGCCATAAACGTGGCCTCGGGGTAGCTCGAGAAGTGGCGGAACGCGAGGGTCGAGAGCAACAGGCCGATCGCCACACCCATCTGCGGCCAGCTCCCGTAAAACCCGCGGCGATGCGCCGGCGCATGCTCGATCGCCATCAGCACCGCCCCGCCCCATTCCCCGCCGATCCCGAGCCCTTGGAGCAGCCGCATGGCCACGAGCAGGATCGGCGCCCAGATCCCGATGGTGGCGTAGGTGGGGAGCAGGCCGATCGCCGTCGTCGCCAGCCCCATGATCAGAAGCGTCAAGTACAGCATCGTCTTGCGGCCGAGCTTGTCGCCGTAATGGCCGAAGACGATGCCGCCGATCGGCCGCGCGATGAACCCCACTGCGTAGGTCGCGAACGCGGCGATGGTGCCGGCGAGGGGCGCGAACGTCGGAAAAAACAGCTTGTTGAAGACGAGCGCGGCGGCGGTACCGTAGAGGAAGAAGTCGTACCACTCGATGGACGTCCCGATGAGGCTGGCGGCGGCGACCTGCAGAATTCCCGAACGGCTTTCCAGGTCGCTGTCGCGCGGGGCGACGGGGGCGGCCATCATGCCTCCATGAAAGGCAGGGGGAGGGCGACGCGTGCCCGCACTGATCATGGCACACCGGCGTCGAGATGGCAACCGAGCCGCCTGGCCCGCTCATCCCCCGCCAATCCGGTTGGGTCTCTGACGTCGTCTAAGAGGTGCAGTGGACGAGAACGAAAGAGACTCCCGGTTGGAGGCAAATATGACCGTTAGGCTTCGTCCCGCTGGACCCGCCGGCCTGGGGCTCGCGCTGGCGCTGGCGCTGGCGCTGGCGTTGGCCACTCGCACCGCAGGCGCCCAGGACACCACGAAAGGATGGAACCCGATGCACTCGCAGAAGCGGAGCGACGCCGAGTTGCGGCGCGCGCTGACCGCGTTGCAGTACGAGGTGACCCAGCACGAAGCCACCGAGCCGCCGTTCCGGAACGAGTACTGGGACAACCACCGCCCCGGGATCTACGTGGACGTCGTCTCAGGAGAGCCGCTCTTCAGCTCGCTCGACAAGTTCGAGTCGGGCACGGGTTGGCCCAGCTTCACGAAGCCGTTGGAAACAGCAAACATCATCCGGAAGACGGATCGGTCACTCTTCGTGGAGCGCATCGAGGTCCGCTCGGCGGGCGGCGATTCGCACCTCGGCCACGTGTTCGATGACGGCCCGCCCCCCACGGGCCTACGCTATTGCATCAATTCCGCAGCGCTGCGGTTCATCCCCGTGGAGCGGCTGAGGGAGGAGGGGTACGGGCAGTACCTCGCTCTCTTCCAGGGGGCCGCGAGCAAGGACCCGACGCACAAGTAGCGCATCGCTTCGTAGCGTTCGCCCTGCAACAATCGCCTCGACTCGGTGCAGCGGCGGGCAGTCGCAAGCCCGCCGCGCGGCACACTCGTTGCCGCAGCGGGGCGCCACCCGGTTTCTCAATGGAGGACATCATGCTTCGCGTGCTTGCACTCTGCTCTCTGGCCTTCGTGCTCGCCTGCGACCGGGACTGGCAGAGCCCGAGCGCACCGGCGCGCGACGCAGGCCGTCGCTGGGATCAGCTCCTCCGCGCGCAGCTACCCGTCCACATCTCTCGGGCACCCATCTTCCCGCAGGGATCACGGATCCGTCGAGGGGGATCCGCTTGCTGATGGCGTGAAGAACTCGGTCATGTCTGGTGCGGTCGCCGCGGCTCCCGGATACGACGTGATACCGAGTGACTTCAGGATCAGCCGTAGCGTGCTCTGATGCTGGTACGTCCTGCTGGACTGATAACCGCGCTTGACGGTCGGTCCCACCGCCACCCATTCGACTCTGCCTCCGCCGTGGGTGGTGTCCGGGCCAAAAGACTCGTCGAAGGTGACGATCAGCAGACCGTCCTTCTGAAACTGCGAATTCGCCAGCAACGGGGCGATGTTACTCTTCAGCCAGTCGTCGGCGGTGCCCACGGGGCAGTCGTGTGCGTCGTTACACAGGTTCGGCG
>QHVD01000406.1:0-228 GCA_003222235.1 Gemmatimonadota bacterium
CCATCATGGACTTGACGGGATAGCGCCAAAGCGAAACCACCGAACCAGGCTCGATCTGCGCCGCGTTTGGCATACTTCGCTCTCCTTGGCCTGCTCGACTCGGGACTCGTCTCTGAAGCCTGGACCCCGATTTCTCAGGGGATTGGTGATAGTAGCGGCGGTCGGACTCGAACCGACGACCCGCGGATTATGATTCCGCTGCTCTAACCAGCTGAGCTACGCCGCCCT
>QHVD01000406.1:429-3843 GCA_003222235.1 Gemmatimonadota bacterium
GCGGAAGTGTGTCCCGTGACGAGCGGCGCCGCGCCGGGGGCGCCTCCGGCTGCCCACGCTCCGTTCCGTGTCCTGGTGTTCTCTCGCACCACCGGCTTCCGCCACGCCTCTATCCCCGCCGCCATCACCGCCGTCGAAGTGCTGGGCTCCGTCAACAACTTCACCGTCGAGGCCACCGAGGACGCTACCGCCTTCACCGACACGAACCTCGCGCGCTTTGCCGCGGTCGTGTTCTTGAACACCACGGGTGACGTCTTGGACTCCGTCCAGCAGGCCGCATTCGAGCGCTACGTCCGAGCCGGGCACGGCTTCGTCGGCGTGCACTCGGCGTCGGACACCGAGTACGGCTGGCCGTGGTATCACGCCCTGCTCGGCGCCACGTTCGATTCTCACCCGCCGATCCAGCAGGCCACGGTCGTTGTGGTGGACACAGGGCACGCATCGACCCGTTCGCTCCCAAGTCCGTGGGTGCGCACCGACGAGTGGTACAACTTCAGGGCGGAGCCGACCGCCGTGTCCGTGCTGGCCAAGGTGGACGAAGCGACGTATTCCGGAGGGAAGATGGGAGCCGAACACCCGATCAGCTGGCAGCATGGCTTCGAAGGCGGGCGCGCGTGGTACACGGCGATGGGCCACACCGCGTGCAGCTACAGCGAACGGCCGTTCCTCGACCACTTGCTCGGCGGGATCGAATGGGCGGCCGGGGTTCTCTAGTAGAAGAGAAGTCGGGCCCGTCAGGTTCAACTGATGCTGGACGGCATCAAGCCGCCAATTCGCCGTAGCGACGCCGCAACGTCTGGGTGAGGCGTGGCGGGGCGCTCCGAGGGAACCGGCCAGGAGCCCGGTGGGGTTTTTCAGGTGCCGGCGCGTAGCGTCCGGTGATGTGAACTTGTTCTGACGTTCGCTAGTTCACTGACGAGCAACACAATGAACAGGTCACGCCTGCCTGTGACAGGACCGCCGAGGCCTGCCACCGGATTCCCGCCCTCGCCTCGGGCCTCGGTCGCCCTCGGCGCCAATCCGGGGTACCTTGTCCTGCACCAAGAGGGGTCCCGAAAGGGAACCCACCAACATCCCGGTGCTCTGATGCGCTGCCCCCGCTGCTCGCTCGCCCAAATGTCCGACGCCACCGGAACGTGCCCCGTGTGCGGCTACTCGGCGACCGGCGACGGGGTGCGCACCCCCCCTGATGATGCCGCTCTAGAGCTGGAGGCCCGTCGGGAGCTGCTGCACCTGTTCCGGATCGAGACGCTGCTCAAGGAGCGGCCCTGGTCGATCACATACCGCGCCCGTGACCACGAGCACGATCGCCCGGTAGTCGTGACGGCCGTCCTGCGGCGGCGGCTGCAGGGCGCGCGGCTCGAGGACGATTTCCACCGGGCGGCAGCAGCCGCGGCGGCGCTCGATCATCCTCACGTCATCCCCACGTATCAGTCCGGCGCCACGGCCAGCTTCCTCTGGTACTCAATGAAGTTTGTCGAGGGGCGCCCGCTCGAGGACGTCCTCCGCAGCGAGGGGCGGCTCGAGCTGAGCTCGTGCCTGCGCCTCGTGGACCAGGTGGCGAGCGGGCTACACCACGCGCATCAGCGCGCGGCCGTGCACGGTGGCCTCACGCCCGGAAACGTGATCGTGGATGCACAGGGAGAAGCGCTGGTGGGTGACTTTGTAGTGTCCCGGCTCCTCGACGGTTCGGCTCGGCAGCCCGAGTACACTGCGCCTGAGTCACTGAACGGCGCACCGCCCGCGCCGAGCGCCGATCAGTACGCGCTCGCGGCCATCGCCTACGAGTGTCTGAGCGGAACAACCCCGTTCGCGGGCGCGTCGATCGAGGAGCTCGTGCGCCACCAGATCACCGAGCCCCTGCCGAACCTATCCGAGGTGCGACCGGACATCCCGAAACACGTCCCGGAATCCCTCGGCCGTGCGCTGCGGCCGGATCCCACCCAGCGGTTTCCGACGGTGCTCGACTTCGTCGCGGCCCTCGGCGGCACGCCGTCGCTGCGGGTGCCCCTGTTCGCGCCGCTGCCACGTCATGGGCCGGGAGCGCCGGTCATCTTTATGGACGACGAACCCGAGCGGCGGCCGACCCGGCGCATCCTGGCCGTCGTGGCTGGTGGCGTGATCGCACTCGGTGTCGGGGCCGCCTGGCTCGCCGAGGGTCGGCCCGAGCCGGCGATCCTGGTGCGGCGCGGGCCGGCGGCGGCGCCGGTCGCCCGGGCCGACAGCGTGCGTTCGTCACCTCCACCGCGGACGGATGTCGCGCCGGCTGCGCCGGCACCGACACCCGCGCCGCTGCTCGCGCCCGTGCGGCGCGCGCCCACGCAGCAGGCGCCCGCGCCGTCCGGCCCCGTGCCGTCCGTACCTGTCGAGCGCGCGCCGATCAGCCGCAGCGCGGAGCCCGCGGTCTTGCTCGTCAACGCGACGCCCTCGGGCTCTGTCTACATCGATGGGCAACTCGTCGGCACGACGCCGCTCGGTGGGGTTGTGGTTTCTCCCGGCTTGCACCGTCTGCGCGTGGAGCGTGAGGGCTTTCTGTCGTATGAGCTCACCGTCGACCTGCCGGCGGGCCGGACGACGCGCCTCACCGACATCACGCTGCAGGCGGTCCCTCAATGAGCGGGCTGGAGCCGCTCACCGCACCTCGCCGTTAGAGAATCTTGACGGTCACGATGAGCTCGTCCGCGCCGGTAGCGCCGTGCTCATCGGTCACTTCCACCCGCACCCGGTATTGCCCAGGAACCAGGTATGGATGGGTCCCGCTGATGCGACTCGACTGGTCGGACGTCTGCCCGCTGCTGGAGAGCCCGTCGCCCCAGCTGATCGTATAGGTCCAGGGTCCGTCGTCGTCCGGATCGCTGAACGTCGCCTGCAGGTTGAAGAGCCCGGGGAGCATGGTCACGTCCGATCCCGCATGCACCGTGGGCGGCTGGTTCGGCGCCGTCACCGTCACCGACTGTGACGTGCTGCCCGTGGCGCCGTCGTCGTCGGTGACCGTGAGCCGCACCGTGTACGTCCCGCCCGCCCCGTAGGTGTGCGACGGGCTCTGGCTGCTCGAGCTGCCCCCGTCACCGAAGCTCCAGCTCCAGGCCACCACCCGGCCATCGGGATCGCTGCTCGCGTCGCTGAAGCTGCAGCTCAGCCCGCTGCAGCTCGCCGAGAAGGACGCCCGCGGCGGCTGGTTCGGCGCCGTCACCGTCACCGACTGTGACGTGCTGCCCGTGGCCCCGTCGTCGTCGGTGACCGTGAGCCGCACCGTGTACGTCCCGCCCCCCCCGTAGGTATGCGACGGGTTCTGGCTGCTCGAGCTGCCCCCGTCGCCGAAGCCCCAGCTCCAGGCCACCACCCGGCCATCGGGATCGCTACTCGCGTCGCTGAAGCTGCAGCTCAACCCGCTGCAGCTCGCCGAGAAGGACG
>QHVD01000407.1 GCA_003222235.1 Gemmatimonadota bacterium
TGTGGAGCTTCGCGCGCCTCGGCGACGAAGCCCGCCGTGCCGGCGATCTGTTGATCCGTCAAACGCTGCGGGACGCGGCAGCCACCGCGGGCGCCCCCCCCCCGCCCAGTCCCCCCGTCGCCGATCGGGTGAGCAGCGTGGCGCGGGCGACCGCCGAGCTCGCCAATCGGCTCGGCGCGGACCTGTGGCTGTACCAGAACGGCGTGCTCGCCGCCACGAGCGCGCCGGTCCTGGACGAGCTCGGCCTGGTCGATCCGCTGCTCGCGCCGTCCGTGTTCGTGCGGCTCGCGCTCGAGGACGAGCTCGAGGTGACGGCCGACGGCCGCACGGCCGGGCGTCCGATCCGGGTTGGCTACCGGGTCGTCCTCGCCGGGCCGCCGCGCGTGCAGGCGATCCTCGCGGCGCCCCAGCTGCTCGACGACGAGGCGGTGCGGCAGCAGCAGGTGGACCTGGCGCTGGCGCTCGTCGTCGCGACGCTCGCGGGCCTCGTCGCGGCCGTGGTGCTTGCGGGGCTCGCCGGCCGCGGCCTCGCCCGCCCAGTGGCGGCGCTGCGGGATGCGGCGGTCGCGGTCGGGCGGGGCGCGCCGCCGCCCGCGTTCCCTCCGGGCGCCCCGCGCGAGTTCGAGCCCGTGATCTCGGCGTTCGAGCGGATGGCGGCCGATGTGGAGCGGAGCCAGGCCGCGCTCGAGCAGGCGCGCCTGCGCACCGCCCGGGTTCTCGCGAACGTGGCCACGGGCGTGATCGCGGTGGACGACGAGCTGCGCGTCACCATGGCGAATCCCCGCGCGGCCGAGCTGCTGGGCGCGCCGCTCGAGGCCGGAGACCTGCTCACGGAGGCCGCACCGACCGCGTGGCGCCCGGTGTGGAACGCGGTGGCCGACTACCTGAGGACGCGGAGCGAGCGCATCGCCGAGCGCGAGTTCGACATCGGCGGGCGGCAGATCCGCGTGCAGCTCGCGCCGGTGGGCGGGGGGGGCCCGGGGAGCGGGGGCCCGAGCCCCGGCGGCTGTGTCGTGGCGCTGGACGACGCGACGGCCTTCACCCGCGCGGCGCGCGTGCTCGCGTGGGGCGAGATGGCGCGTCAGGTCGCCCACGAGATCAAGAACCCGTTGACCCCGATCCGCCTCGGTATCCAGCACCTGCAACGGGCGCGGCGGGGGAAGGATCCGCGCGACTTCGATGCGACGCTGCAGGAGACGGCCGAGCGGATTCTCGTGGAGATCGACCGGCTCGATTCGATCGCGCGCGCCTTCTCGCGCTTCGGCTCGCCGCCGCCGGACGAGCTGCCGCTCGAGCCGGTGGACCTCCACGCCGCCGCGAGCGAGGTCGTGCGCCTCTACGCCCTGGGCGGCGCGCCGGCCGGCTTCGAGGTGACGGGTGAACGCGGCGCGCCGGTGCTCGCCCGCCGGGACGAGGTGAAGGAGGTGCTCGTCAACCTCCTCGAGAACGCGCGTAACGCGGGCGCCCGCCGGGTGACGGTGCGCATCCACGACCGCGGGCGGCGGCTCTCGGTGACGGACGACGGCCGCGGCATTCCCCCGGACGCGCTGGCGCGCGTCTTCGAGCCGGCGTTCTCCACGACCTCGAGCGGGGCGGGCCTGGGACTCGCCATCGCCAAGCGCCTGGTGGAGAGCTGGGGCGGCACGATCGAGCTCGCCAGCACCGCAGGGAGCGGGACGACCGTCAGCATCGTGTTCAAGGCGGCACCCGGCGCCTAGCTGGTGACCTGGATCACCCCGCTGCGGGCCTGGATTCACGAACGTATGCGCTTCCCTTACCGACCCCGTCCGAGGACAAGCGTGCGCAAATCCCTCGTGGGCTTCGCGCTGGTGGCACTGGTCGGCGCCCGCGCCGCACCGGCCGCCGCGCAGGGCATCGTCACCGACGCCCGCCGCATCGGTATGGGGGGTCTCATTCTCCAGCCGTCGGGCTTACGCCGTTACAACGCGGCCTACCGCGCCGTCCCGGCGCGCAAAAGCGCGCGCGGCCAGCCCAAGATCACGATTCCCATCCCCCTCGGGGTGATCCAGTTTTTCCACGACCACCCCAACGTCTCCAAGGATCCGGCGTTCAACCCCGACTCGACGGGGTTCAACCCGGTCCTGGTGCTGAACACCATCCTCAACCTGCCGCTGTACTACGAAGTGAAGAAGGCGCCCACACCCACGAACGACGTGGTCTTCGGGATCGGGAAGGACTCGCTCCGGGTGAACCTCGGGGAGGCGGCGAAGCTCGTACCCGAGGATGAATTCGGCATCGGCGGCTCGAGCCGCCCGCTCGATCCCGGGATCAGCATCAAGGGTGTGCGGGTGAGCGTGATGGGATGGCTGCACGACGAGGTCGGGTTCCAGCTGGGCGATGCGCTGCTGGCATTCCTGCGGGATTCGCAACCGGCGGCGCACTCCACCCCCTACACCGTGAACGCCGACGCGGTGCTCGAAGGCGGCTTCGCGCCGAGCGTCGGCTACGCCGGCCGCATCGTTGGGGACACGGCAAGGGGCCTGTATGTAGGGGCCACGCTGCACTATTACCTCGGCGTGGCCTACGGCCGTACCAACGGTGTCGGTGGGATCGTCACGGGGACCCCAATTTTCGGCGGCGCCACGCCGGCGAGGCCTACGGTCAGCGCGCTCACCCAATACTCGAGGGCCGGGAACTCCCTCGGCCACGGCGTG
>QHVD01000408.1 GCA_003222235.1 Gemmatimonadota bacterium
GGCCCGCTCTCGGCCAACTGGCTCAAGGCCGATCCGTTCTGGGATCCGTTGCGGGGGAGCCCGCGATTCCAGCGATTGGCTGCGGCGAGGAGCTAGATGAAGATCGGCTCCGTCTTCCTCACCGCCTTGTGCGTTCTCCCGCGGTCACTGCCCGCACAAGAAGTCACCGGCAATCTCCGGGGCCGAGTGGTAGCGCTCCAATCGGAACCCGTCCCGGATATCCGGGTGATCGTCGCGGGCCCGAGTCTCCAGGGAACGCGCACGACCCGAACGGACCTCAGGGGCTCTTTCCAGGTGCTCGCCCTGCCGCCCGGGAGCTACACCGTCCGGCTGGCGCGGATCGGGTTCCGACCCGTCGTCGTCGACAGCGTCTCCGTCCGGATCGGTGGCACAACGAACGTTGGCGTCGTCACGATCGAGCCCCAGGCGATCGAACTCGGGGAGGTCGGCGTGACAGCCCAGCGGTTTTCCATCGATCCCACGAGCACGACGATCGGAGCGAACGTCGATGCGGCCACCTACGACGCGCTGCCGGTCGGTCGCGATTACCGTTCCGTCGTCGTATTTCTGCCACACGCTAACACGAGCTATTACCCCGGCGACCCGGTGAACATCGGCGGAGCCACGGGTCTCGAGAACGCCTATTTCATCGACGGCGTCAACACCACGCCCCCGCACTTCCAGGGCTCGCTGCCGGTGGCCAGCTTCGCCTTGCCATACAACTTCGTGCGGGCCGTCGAGGTGAAGGAAGGCGGCTACGATGCGAGGTACGGCCGTGCGATCGGCGGGACGGTCAACGCGGTGACGTACTCCGGAGGCAACAGGTTCGAGGGCGACGTCTTCGCATTCTTCACCAACAGCGGCTTGACGGGTCCCGGCCGGATTGGCCTCAAGGATGTGCGCAACGACAACCTCTCGAGCTACGACTTCGGCGCCCGCGTGGGCGGACCGATCCTGCGCGACCGGCTCTGGTTCTCCGCCGCCTACAACCCGCAGGTCGAGTCGGCGGACCGAGCCGTTCCAGGTTGGGCGGGTTACCGGGACCGGATGCGACGACACGCGTTCGCAGGAAAGCTCACGTGGCGGACGGCGGCATCCACCAGCGCCGAGCTCCTGGTGTTCGGCGACCGTTCCACCCACCACGAGGTGACCGGGGCTCTATTCTCCGGGTGGGGCGCCGTAGACTCGGTCGCCAATCCCGACCCCTACCTCGTGTTCAGTCGAGGGTCGCACACGTCGGGATCGCTGCGGCTCACGCGTCAGCTCGGTGCCTCCGGGGTTCTCGAAGCCTCGGTCGCCCGCGCGACCAGCTTCCTGCGACAGGGAGCGGAAACCGCCCGTGGCGACACGGAACCGCTCTTCCTCGACTACATCACAAGCACACTTTCAGGCGGTCTGCCGAGCAAGGAATCGCCCCGCGACACGCGCACGTCGGTCCTGCTCCGTGGCACATTCGAGCTGGGAGCGCACACTCTAGTCGCTGGGATGGAATACGAGGACAACCGCTTCAGCGACACAGCGGTCTCGCATGGCGTAGTACGGCTCGACAGCGCCCTCTGGGTCAAGGACTCGACGCTCGTTCCCTGGACAGTGCACAACCGAGTTCCCACGGTGTACGCCGAGGACTCGTGGCGCATTGGCTCGCGCCTTACGGTGGATGCGGGACTGCGGTGGGCCGGGGAGTACTTGTACGGGTCGTCCGGGTTGGCGCAGAGCTTTCCGAACGAATGGCAGCCACGGCTGGGGGCCTCCTATCAGCTCGGTCGGCTCGGCAGGCAGCGCCTGTTCGGCTCGTGGGGCATCTACTATCAACAGCAGCCACTGGATATCGCCTCAGGGTTCTACGTTCCGTATCCGGAATCCTGGACCTACTATTCGTCTGACCCGCGCCTCCCCGGCACCTCGGCGGACTCCGTGGCGGACGTTTCTACTTATCCCACGCAGTACCCGAACATCAGCGGACTCAAGGTGGAACATCATCGGGAGGTAGCGCTCGGGTACGAGCGTCTCGTCGGCACGTCCCTCAGGTTCACCGCCCGGGTGATGCGGCGGGACCTGCTCTCGGCCTTCGGGTTCGGCCTCGACACCGCCGATGCGAGGTATTGGGTGTTGGGCGTCCCGGGCGAGGGGGCCTTGAGCTTTCTCCCGAAGATGCGTCGCAGCTATACGGCGCTCGAGCTCTCGGCTGAATGGGCCTTACGAGAGCTTCAGGCTCGATTCTCCTACGTATTGTCGCGAGCGTACGGGAATTTTACAGGCTTCTACGCATCTGATTACGGCGGCGCGTGCCCGGGCTGCCTCGGCGGGCTGCAGATCGCCGAGGAACGGGCGAACAGCACGGGGCTGCTGCCGAACGATCGAACGCACGTCCTGAAGCTCTCGGGCGCGTACCGGTGGCACTTCGGTGTGACGACCGGGGCCTTTCTCACGTGGCAGTCCGGCACTCCGCTCAACGAGTTCGGCGTGAACCCGACGTACACGCGGGCAACTTTCCTCGTGCCGCGCGGGTCGGCCGGCCGCACGCCCGTGATTTGGGATTTGAATCTCCGGGTTGCCTACCCGTTCAGTCTTGGGCGGGGGGTGGCCGCGCGGACTACGCTCGACTGGCTGCACGTGGGATCTCCGCGGCGGCCGGTGTGGCTCGAGCCGTTCCACTATGTGGACGAGGACGCCAACGGCAACCCGATCAACCTCAATCCGACTTATGGCCAGGTGCGGAGCTACCAGCCACCGACGCAGGCGCGGCTGGGCGTGGAATTCACGTTCTAAGGTTCCGGGCTTGTTTGGGCGGCTCACCAGGCTCGAAGGCGGGACTACTTGAGCAGTGCTCGGGGGCCGTTCGCTCAGAGGACCCCCTGATGCACGTACAGGGGGTTCGGCAACCAACGGTTGGGTTCCTGCGGCAAACATGCCGGCATAACGCCTTCTAATCAGAGCAGACAAAGCCGGTTAGCGTCGCGAGCGGATGACCAATCCTCTGCGCATCTCCCGGGGCGCTGGCGTTCGTCCTCTGGCGCGCGCTGGCGCCGGCCCTATGATGGGGTTGTCCCGCGCCCCCGAGTCGCCGCCTGGCCGATCTGCTCGCCCGTCTGCAAGCTGCACTCGCCGACCGGTACACGATCGAGCGCGAACTCGGCCGCGGCGGGATGGCGACGGTCTACCTCGCCCAGGACCGGAAGCACCATCGCAAAGTCGCCATCAAGATCCTGAAACCCGAGCTCGCGGCCGCTCTCGGGTCGGAGCGGTTTCTCCGCGAGATCGAGATCGCCGCGGGTCTCACGCACCCTCACATCCTGCCCCTCCACGACTCCGGTGAGGCCGACGGCTTGCTCTACTACGTGATGCCGTTCGTGGAGGGGCAAACCCTTCGGGGTCGATTAGAGCGGGAGAAACAGCTCCCGCTGGAAGACGCGCTCGCGATCACGCGGGACATAGCGGAGGCGCTGAGCTACGCGCACAGCCATAGCGTCGTGCACCGCGACATCAAGCCGGAGAACATTCTGTTCCAGGTCGGACACGCGGTCGTGAGCGATTTCGGCATCGCGCGAGCCATCACGGCGGCCGCGGGCGGCAGACTAACAGAGACCGGGATAGCGATTGGGACGCCGGGCTACATGAGCCCCGAGCAGGCGTCCGGCAGGGAGCCGGTGGATGGGCGGAGCGACCTTTACAGTCTCGGGTGCGTGTTGTACGAGATGCTGGCGGGGGAGCCGCCGTTTACCGGGCCGAGCGCGGAGAGCATCGTCCGCCAGCATCTCTCAGCGCCGCCGCCGCGGGTGAGCGCGATGCGCGCGGCGGTCACTCCTGCCGTCGAGCAGGCGATCGCGCGGGCCCTCGCCAAGACGCCTGCCGATCGGTTCGCCACGGCGGTGTTGTTTGCCGATGCGCTCGGTGCCGGTGCGGGGGCACCGCAGGCGCCTCAGCGACTCAGTCGGACCGGAGTGGCCCTCGCGTTGAGTGCCGCACTCGTGACGATCGCTGGAGCCGTACTGTTCACGTACGGCAAGCGCGCGCCGGCGCTCGATGCCAATCTCCTCGCCATCGCCCCATTCGACGTACTGGACCGGAAGCTGGACCTGTGGCGAGAGGGTCTGGTGGACGTGCTCTCCCGCGACATGGACGGCGCCGGAACACTGCACGTCGTGCCCCTCAGTGTGGTCCTACGTCGTTGGCAGGGGCATGCCGATGCCATCGCGGCGGCTGACCTGGGTCGGCGCACGAGGGCTGGCTTGGCGCTTTTCGGCACGGTCGCCCTGGAAGGCCCCGACTCCATGCGGCTGCGCGGTCTCGTGCTCGACGTCGCGAGCGGAAAGACTCTGATCGAGATTGAGCGGTCGGATCAAACGGATCGGATCGATCGGCTCGCGGACTCCGTCACACTCGATGTGCTCCGCGACGTACGCGCGGCGGCGCCGGTTGGCCACATCCGCCTGAGCGCTGCTGGCACGAAATCCTTGCCTGCGCTGAGAGCCTTCCTCCGAGGCGAACAGTTTTCTCGCCGGCTCTCGTTGGACTCGGCGATCGGGGA
>QHVD01000409.1:0-500 GCA_003222235.1 Gemmatimonadota bacterium
CGTCGAACTGGAGCGACGCATTCACGATCCCGACTGTCTCCGTCGCGAGCTTCTTCAGCGCACCAAGATGCGTGGTGGCGAGCGTCAGAGCGCGGCGTCGCGTGAGCGCCTTCAGGACTGCCGCCGCCAGCGCGCCGCCCTCGGCGGGGTCGGTCCCGCTCCCAATCTCGTCCACGAGAACGAGCGAGCGCTCGCCCGCATGCTCGAGGATGTCGCGCAGCGCCGCCACATGCGCGGAAAACGTGGAAAGGCTCGCGGCGATGGACTGCCGGTCACCGATGTCGGCGAACACGGAATCGAGAACCGGCAGCACCGACTGAGGTCCGACCGGTGGGACGATTCCGCTCTGCGCCATGAGACAGATGAGGCCCACTGCCTTGATGAGGACCGTCTTGCCCCCCGTGTTCGGCCCGGAAACGAGCACGGTGTATTCGTCCGGCGCGAGCACCAGGTCGAAGGGAACGACGTCCACCGCGCTCCCGAGGAGCAGGGGGTGCCGG
>QHVD01000409.1:526-3556 GCA_003222235.1 Gemmatimonadota bacterium
ACGGCGTACCGGGCGCGGGCGCACAGGTCGTCGAACGCGATGCACATGTCCCACGCGGCCGCGATGGCGCTCCGGTGCGGGCGCAACAAATCCGTCAACTCCCGGAGCACCCGGAGCACCTCGCGCTGCTCGGCCGCTTGCGCGGCGCGCAGCGCATTCCCGAGCTCGATCGCTTCAGGGGGCTCGACGAACACCGTGGACCGCGTGGCCGACTCGTCGTGCACGATGCCGCCCACCCGGGACCGGGCGGTGCTGCGCACGGGGATGACGTAGCGGCCGCCGCGGACGGTGACCGCGGCGTCCGGGGCGCGCTCGGCCGGATCGAGCGAGCCGAGCATCGCCTCGAGCTGCTTCACCAGCCGCTCGCGCGTCTCGCGCACGGCCTGACGCGCTCGCGCGAGCGCGCGCGACGCCGAGTCGAGCACCTCCCCTTCGGAATCGAGGGACTCCCCGAGGCGCTTCTCGATCTCCCTGCGGGGCGGGTCGACCCGGAGCGCCGCGGTGCGAGGGGCGTCCGGCGCGAGGCGGGCCAGCTCGGTTGCTACGATGCGCGCGGCGGCCAGCGCGCGGCCGATTTCGGTGAGGGCGGGGCCTTCGAGCGCGCTCCCGGGAACGGCCAGCAAGTCGAGCGCCGGACCGATGTCCGGCACGGATTCGGCGCGGATGGCGTCGTCCGCAAGGAGGCGCGCGGCGAGCTCGGCGACCTGGGCGAGGGCGCTGCGGACGGCGTCTGGATCCGCGCTGGGCGTCCGGGCTCGCACGCGGGCCGCGCCGAGCGGGCCCGCGGCGTGCGCCGCCACCCGCTCCAGCGCGGCAGCAAACTCGAGTGTCTCCAACACGGAGGGAGTGACCCCTCCCGCAACACTCATACGATCGCTGCCAACTCCTCGCGCGCGATCTGGTTGACCAGCTTGCCGTCCGCGCGCCCTTTGAATTTCGGCATGACCTGCCCCATGAGCCCACCGAGGTCCTTCGCACCCGCCGCGATCGCGTCGCGCACCGCCTGCCGGATTTCCTCCGGGTCGACCGCGGCGGGGAGGAACTCCTCCAGCATTTTCACCTCGGCGAGCTCGCGGTCGGCGAGGTCCCGGCGCCCCGCCGCGGCGTATTGCTCCGCGGCCTCCCGCCGGCGTTTGATGCCGCGCCGCACGACCTCCACGGCTTCGGCGTCCGAGGGGTTGTGGTGGAGCTCGAGTTCCTGGTTCTTGAGATCTGCGAGGATGGTGGAGAGGAGGAGCGTGCGCGCCTGATCGCGGTGTTTCCGGGCTTCGTTCATCGCGGCGCGCAGCCGCTCGGACAACCCCGACACGATCAGAGCGGGCGTGTGCGCCGGTTTTTGCGGCGCGCCGCGTTCATCTTGCGCTTGCGACGCTCGCTCGGCTTCTCGTAGTGACGGTGCTTGCGGAGATCGGACAGGATGCCCGCCTTCTCGCACTTCTTCTTGAAGCGCTTCAGGGCGCGTTCGAAATTCTCGTCATCGTGGATGATGACTTCCGGCATCTCACTTCGCTAACTGTGATGGACGCAAAAACTTAGCCCTCCAGAGTCCCAGGGGCAACCCCAGGTCACCCGGGCGGCCACGTCATGGGCCGCCCGCCGAGCACGTGGAGGTGCAGGTGAAACACGGTCTGCCCGCCGTCGGGGTTGGTGTTGACCACCACGCGGTAACCCTGGTCGGCGATCCCAACCTCGCGGGCGAGCTCCCGCGCAAACAGCATCAGGCGGCCGATGAGCTGCGGATCGCTCGTATCGTTGAGCGACGCGACGTGCTCGACCGGGATCACGAGGAGGTGCGTCGGCGCTTGCGGGTTGATGTCCCTGAAGGCGAGCATCCCGTCGCCCCGCTTCACGACCGTTGCGGGGATCTCGCCGGCAGCGACCTCGCAGAAGATGCACGCCACGCCCGTACCCTCAGCGCCCGAGCGCTTGCTGCAGTTGCTCCCAGACCCCGGGGCGCCGCCCCGGGGTTAGCCCACCCTGAACGACCTGTGGTGCCACGTTATCTCCCGAGCGCTTGCCGCAACTGGTCCCAGAACTTCCTGCCGATGTGCTCTTCGGCGGGCGGGTCGCTCTCGACCTTCGCAAGCTGCTCGAAGAGCGCCCGCTGCTCGCTGGTGAGCTTCGTCGGCGTCCAGACGTGGACGCGCACGTGGAAGTCGCCACGACCGCCCTCGCCCACCCTGGGCAGGCCCTTGCCGCGGATGCGATAGACCATCCCGGTCTGGGTGCCAGGTTGGATCTTGAGCGTCGTGTTGCCGTAGGGCGTGGGCACCTCGAGCTCGGCTCCGAGCGCCGCCTGGCTGAAGGAGACCGGGAGGTCGTAGACGATGTCGTCCCCGTGCCGCTCGAAGCGCGGATCATCGGCGATCTCGAGCACGGCGATCAGGTCGCCCGGCGGCCCGTTGCGCGGGCCGGGCACGCCCTGGCCCCGCATCGTCAAATAGTGATGGTCGGCGACGCCGGCGGGGACGTCGATCTGCATCGTCTTCTCCGAGCGGACCCGTCCGTCGCCGCCGCACTTGGAGCACGGGTGGGGGATGACGGTCCCTTCCCCCGCGCAGGCCGGGCACGGCGAGACCGAGACGAACTGGCCGAACATGGACCGCGCAGCCCGTCGCACCTCGCCGGTCCCGCCGCACGTGCCACAGGTCGTCGCGCGCGTGCCCGCCTTTGCGCCCGTGCCACCGCACGCCGTGCAACGCTCGAGAGTGCGCACGCGGACCGTCTTGGTGGCGCCGGTGGCGACCTCGTCGAGCGTGAGCTTGAGGGTGACCTTCACATCCTGGCCGCGGTGCCGCTCACGCCGCGTGCGCTCGCCGCCGCCGAAGAAGGCATCGAGCCCACCCATCCCGCCGAAGTCACGCATGAAGATGTTGAGCGCTTCCGACAGATCGAAGTGACTGAACCCGTAGGCGCTGCCGGTACTGCCGCGCGGCCCGGCCTCCCCGTACCGGTCGTATAGCGCGCGCTTTTCGGGATCACGAAGCACCTCGTACGCCTCCGTGATCTGCTTGAAGCGCTCTTCGGCGG
>QHVD01000409.1:3566-3899 GCA_003222235.1 Gemmatimonadota bacterium
CGCGAGCTTGCGGTACGCCTTCTTGATGTCGGCCTCCGCAGCATCGCGCCGCACGCCCAGCACGGCGTAATAGTCGCTCGCCCGGCTCACTCGAGCAGCCCACTCACGAGCCGGCTGGTGTGATCGACCAGCGCAGCGATCTTGTCGTACGGCATGCGCGTTGGGCCCATCACGCCGATGACCCCCGACAGCGGTCCCATGCGGTACGATGCGGTCACGAGGGTAAACGGCGCGAGCCGCGCGTCACGATGCTCGCCGCCGATGGTGATGGTCACGCCCTGGCCGAGCCGATTGGCGAGCGCCTCGCGCAACAGGTCGCGCCGCTCGGTGACC
>QHVD01000410.1 GCA_003222235.1 Gemmatimonadota bacterium
TGACGGGGGTGGAGATGTTTCGGAAGTTATTGGACGAGGGGCAGGCGGGGGACAACGTGGGGTTGTTGCTGCGGGGGATCGAGAAGCAGGAGATTGAGCGGGGGATGGTGCTGGCGAAGCAGGGGTCGATCACGCCGCACACGTTGTTTGACGGGGAGGTGTACGTGTTGACGAAGGAGGAGGGGGGCCGGCACACGCCGTTTTTCAAGGGGTATCGGCCGCAGTTTTATTTTCGGACGACGGATGTGACGGGGACGGTGGAGTTGCCGGGGGGGGTGGAGATGGTGATGCCGGGGGACAACACGAAGATGATGATCGAGCTGATCACGCCGATCGCGATGGAGGAAGGGCTGCGCTTCGCGATCCGCGAGGGCGGCCGCACCGTCGGCGCAGGCGTCGTGACCCAGATCAAGAAGTGAGGGGGCGAGAGGTCGGAAAATGCCGCGGGAAAACATCATTATGGAATGCACGGTCTGCAAGGGCCGAAACTATTTCACGACGAAGAACCGGCGGAAGCACTCCGAACGCGTCGAGTGGAAGAAGTACTGCCCCCGGTGTAACCGGCACCAGCCGCACAAGGAGTCCAAGTAGTGGCGACGGGAGCGCTGGCCAGCCCCAAGGGACCGGCCTCGAGGGGCAACTGGGTCGTCCGGGTCACCGAGTTCCTGCGGGACGTGCGCGGGGAGATCCGCAAGGTCACCTGGCCCACGTGGGAGGAGCTCAAGAAGGCGACGACGGTCATCGTGATCTTCGTCGCGCTGCTCGGCCTGCTCATCGGTTGGATGGACTGGCTGCTGCAGCAGATCTTCGTGGTGCTGGTCGCGAAGCTGTTCTGATGTCGGAGCACCGCTGGTACGCGATCCAGACGACCGCGGGGCACGAGAACAAGGTGCGCTCGCTGATCGAGCGTCGGATCAAGGACGATTTGCGCCCGGAGGAGGAGAAGCCGATCCGCCAGGCCCTGGTCCCCACGCAGGACGTCGTGGAGATCAAGAACGGCAAGAAGGTGACGGCGGAGCGCAAGATCTATCCCGGGTACGTGCTGGTGAACATGGTCTTGAATCAGGAGACCATCCACATCATCAACGGCATCCAGGGCGTGATCAAGTTCGTCGGGACGGGCCGATTGCCCCAGCCGCTGCGCCAGGAAGAGGCGAATCGGCTCCTCGGCATCGAGGAGGCCGTGAAGGAAGAGGAGCCCCAGGAGGAGATCCCGTTCCTGGTGGGACAGGTCGTGGAGATCACCGAGGGGCCGTTCTCGGACTTCTCCGGAACGGTGGAAGAGGTGCTGCCCGACAAGGGGAAGGTCCGCGTCGCCGTATCCCTGTTCGGGAGGCCGACCTCGGTCGAGCTCGACTACTTGCAGTTGAAGGCTCATTGAGAGGGACCGGATGGCCAAGCCGATTACTGCAGTAGTGAAACTCCAGGTTCCCGCCGGGCAGGCGACGCCGGCGCCGCCGGTGGGGACCGCGCTCGGCCCCCATGGTGTCAACATCATGGAGTTCGTCAAGCAATTCAACGCGCGCACCCAAGGCCAGGCGGGGATGGTCACGCCGGTCGAAGTGACGATCTTCAAGGACCGGACGTTCACCTTCATCACCAAGACCCCGCCCGCCGCGGTGCTGCTCAAGAAGGAAGCCGGGATCGAGAAGGGCTCGCCCACCTCGAACCGCCAGAAGGTGGGCAAGGTGACGCGCGCGCAGATCCGCAAGATCGCCGAGCTCAAGCAGCCGGACTTGAACGCCACCGATCTCGACGGCGCGATGAAGATGATCGCGGGCACCGCGCGGTCGATGGGCCTCGAGGTGGTGGACTGATGCGCGGGCACGGGAAGAAGTACCGGGCCGCGGTCGCGACGCTCGAGCCGCGCAAGCTGTACCCGCCGCGCGAGGCCGTGGAGAAAGTCAAGGCGACTGGGTACGCGACGTTCGACGAGTCGGTGGACGTGGCGGTCCGGTTGGGGGTGGACCCGAAACACGCGGACCAGATCGTCCGTGGGACCGTGAGTCTGCCGAACGGGACCGGGAAGCGCATCCGCGTGCTGGTGATCGCGCAGGGCGATCGGGCGAAGGAAGCGGAGGCGGCGGGAGCCGATTTCGTCGGGGTCTCGACACCGACGTGATCGTCGCCACGCCGGACGTGATGGGCCAGCTCGGTCCGCTCGGCAAGGTGCTGGGCCCGCGGGGCCTGATGCCGAACCCCAAAGCGGGAACGGTGACGATGGACGTGGCCAAGGCGGTCAAGGAGCTCAAGGCCGGGAAGATCGAGTTCCGGGTGGACAAGAGCGGGATCGTGCACGCCCCGATCGGGAAGCGGTCGTTCGCGCCGGAGGCGCTGGATCAGAACCTCCACGCCTTCATGGAAGCGGTCGTGCGGGCGAAGCCCGCGGCCGCCAAGGGGCACTACATCCGCTCGGTGACCGTGTCGACCACGATGGGCCCCGGCGTGCCCGTCGATCCGGCGGGGTACGCGTGATTCGGACCAAGGCGCAAAAGCAGGAGATGGTGACCGCGCTGGCCGAGCGCCTGCGCCGCTCCCGCACCGTGTACGTCACCGACTTCACCGGGCTCGACGTCGCGAAGCTGACGCAGCTGCGGCGCCGGCTGCGGCAGGCGGGCGTGGAGTACGTCGTGGTGAAGAACACCCTGGCGCTGCGCGCCCTGGGGGACGCCCAGGTGTCGGGGCTCGAGCCGCACCTCGCGGGCCCCACGGGGCTGGCGCTCGCCGGGGCGGACCCGGGGCCGGCCGCCAAGGTGCTGGCCGACTTCACCAAGGAGTTCGAGCGGCTGGCGATCAAGGCGGGCCTGGTGAACGGGAGAGCGATGACGTCCGACCAGGTGAAGCGGCTCGCCGCGCTGCCCACGAGGAAGGAGCTGCTGGCGCAGCTGGGCGGGGCGCTGCAGGCACCGATGGCGGGCGTCGTCGGAGCGCTGAACGGGTTGCTGATGAACATGGTGGGCGTCCTCGAGGGGCTTCGGACCAAGCGCGCCGAAGCTGGGGACGCGGGCACAGCTTCTTAACCGCCGGGAGACCAGGAACAAATGGCGACGCAAACGAGTTTGAGCATTGACGAGATCATCGAGGCCATCGGCAACCTGTCGGTGGTGGAGCTCGCGGACTTGATCGAGCGGTTCAAGCAGAAGTTCGGCGTGACGATCGCCGCGCCCGTGGCGGCGGCCCCCGCGGCGGGTGCGGGGGCGGCGGCCGCCCCGGTGGAGGAGAAGACCGAGTGGACGGTCGTCCTCAAGAGCGCGGGTGAGAAGAAGATCCAGGTCATCAAAGAGGTCCGGGCGATCACCAGCCTCGGCTTGAAGGAAGCGAAGGATCTGGTCGAAGCCGCGCCCGGCACACTGAAGGAAGGCGTGCCCAAGCAGGAAGCCGAAGAGATCAAAAAGAAGCTCGAGGCGCAGGGTGCGGTCGTCGAACTGAAGTAGACGCCGGGTGTGACGCCACAGGCCACTGGGGCCTGTCGGCGCGCCGCGGGTCTTCTTTGGTCGACGACATGCACGGATTTGCGACAATCCTGCTCGCCTGCACGAGCCCCTCGCTCCGCCCCCGGTCGGGGTTCCGACCGGGGAGGGCGGGGCCTTTCGCGTTTGCCTGAGGTTGCCACATGACGAAGACGCTGCCGGTGCTCTCATTTGCCAAGCTCGACCTCGGGATGCCGATGCCCCATCTCCTCGACATCCAGACGCGGGCGTTCGCGGCGCTGCTCCAGCCGGACGGGAAGGGCGCCGACCGCACGGATGTCGGGCTCGAGCGGGTGTTCAAGGATGTCTTTCCGATTCAGGACGTCAACGGGAATTACTCGCTCGAGTTCGTGAAGTACGCGCTCGGGGAGCCGAAGTACACCGTGGAGGAGTGCATCGAGCGGGACATGACCTACTCCGTCCCGCTCAAGGCGACACTGCAGCTCGTGGTGATGGAGGAGGTGGGCGAGACCACCAAGACCAAGCGACCCAAGAACATCATCGAGAAGGAAGTCTACCTCGGCGAGCTGCCCATCCTCACGCCGCTCGGGACGTTCGTCATCAACGGCGCCGAGCGGGTGATCGTGTCGCAGCTGCACCGCTCGCCCGGCGTGGTGTTTGAGGAGAGCATTCACCCCAACGGCCAGCGGCTGTTCTCGGCGCGCATCATCCCGTTCCGGGGCTCGTGGGTCGAGTTCACGATCGACATCCACGACGTGATCTACGTGCACATCGACAAGAAGAAGAAGTTCCCGGCCACGGCGCTGTTGCGGGCGTTCGGCTACGGGACGAACGCCGACATCCTGAAGCTGTTCTACGCCACGAAGGAGATCGACATCACGGGCAAGCTCGAGGGGCGTGCCCAGAAGCGCGAGGTGCTCGGCACCCTGCTCGCGACGGACGTGCCGGACCCGGAGAACAAGAAGGGCGAGCCGCTCGCGCAGGTCGGCGACGAGCTGACGCTCGAGCGCTTCAACGCGTTCCGCCGCGCCGGCATCCAGAAGGTCACCGTGTTTGCGGGCTATACGTCGCTCGACCTGCGCGAGGACGCGCAGCCGACGACCACCCGCGAGCGCCTGGGGGCGCCGGTCCTGGCATTCGACGTCGCCGATCCCGAGACGGGCGAGGTCCTGGCCGAGGCGGGCCGGGAGGTGTCGGATACCCTGAAGAAGAAGCTCCTCAAGGCGGGCCACACCAAGGTGGACGTGCTCCTGCCCCCCGGGCGGAGCGAGTCGCCGCTCATCAAGCACACCCTGGTCAAGGACCCGACGCACTCGGAGGCTGAGGCGCTGGAGCAGATCTACGCCCTGCTGCGCCCGGGCGAGGCGCCGAACCTCGAGACGGCGCGCCAGGCGCTGGAGCGGCTGTTCTTCCACCCCAAGCGCTACGACCTGGGGCGGGTGGGCCGCTACAAGATCAACCAGCGCCTCAAGGTGAACGTCGCGAAGGACGTCACGGTCCTGACCGAGGACGACTTCATCGCGATCATCCGGTACCTGATCGAGTTGCGCGAGGGGCGCGGCTCCACCGACGACATCGACCATCTCGGCAACCGGCGGGTGCGCTCGGTGGGTGAGCTCATCGCGAACCAGTTCTCGGTCGGCCTGTCGCGCATGGCGCGGCTCATCAAGGAGCGGATGAGCGGCTCATCAAGGAGCGGATGAGCATCAACAACGACCCGGAGCGGATCACGCTGGACGACCTCGTGAACGCGCGTACGGTGAGCGCGGTGATCCAGGCGTTCTTCGGGAGCTCCCAGCTGTCCCAGTTCATGGACCAGACGAACCCGCTGGCCGAGCTGACGCACAAGCGCCGGCTGAGCGCGCTGGGGCCGGGGGGCCTCACGCGCGAGCGGGCGGGGTTCGAGGTGCGCGACGTGCACTACAGTCAGTATGGCCGGATGTGCCCGATCGAGACGCCGGAAGGCCCGAACATCGGACTCATCACCAGCCTCTCGACCTACGCGCGCGTCAACGACCTTGGCTTCGTCGAGACGCCCTACCGCGTCGTGAAGAACGGCCGCGTGATGGACGAGGTTCGCTGGCTCTCCGCCTCCGAAGAGGAGGAATACTCGGTGGCGCAGGCCAACGCCCGCCTCACCGAGGACGGGCACTTCGCCGACGAGCTGGTGCTGTGCCGCAAACGGGACGACTACCCGCTGCTGTCGCCGCAGAAGATCGATTTCATGGACGTGGCGCCCGAGCAGCTCGTGTCGATCGCCGCGGCGCTGATCCCGTTCCTCGAGCACGACGACGCCAACCGCGCGCTCATGGGGTCGAACATGCAGCGGCAGTCGGTGCCGCTCCTCTTTCCCCAGGCGCCGCTCGTGGGCACGGGGCTCGAGGAGAAGGTGGCGCGCGACTCGGGCGCGGTGGTGATCGCCCGGCGCGCCGGGGTCGTGACGCGCGTGACGGCCGACGAGATCATCATCGACACCGGCGAGGAGGACGCCACCAGCGAGCAGCCGCTCGGACGGCTCAAGCAGCACGACCGCTATCGCCTGAAGAAGTTCTGGCGCACCAACCAGGACACCGCGATCAACCAGCGGCCCCTGGTGCATGTCGGCCAGAAGATCAAGGCCGGTCAGATCGTGGCCGATGGCGCCGGCACCGACCAGGGCCAGCTGGCGCTCGGCGCCAACGTCGTGGTCGCCTTCATGCCGTGGTACGGGCACAACTTCGAGGACGCCATCGTGCTGTCCGAGCGCCTCGTGAAGGACGACGTGTACTCGTCCATCCACATTCAGGAGCTCGAGCTGCACGTCCGGGACACCAAGCGGGGCCGCGAGGAGATCACGCGCGAGATCCCGAACGTCGCCGAGGAGTCGCTCGTCGATCTGGACGAGCGCGGCATCGTCCGCATCGGCGCGCACGTCAAGGCCGGTGACATCCTGGTGGGCAAGATCACGCCCAAGGGCGAGACGGAGTTGTCCCCCGAGGAGAAGCTCCTTACCGCGATCTTCGGCGAGAAGGCCAAGGACGTGAAGGACTCCTCGCTCAAGGTGCCGCCGGGGATGGAGGGCGTGGTCATCGACGTGAAGATCTTCTCGCGCATCGAGGACCAGGTGGTCGAGAAGGACCGCGGCGAGCGCATCGGCGAGGTGCGCCGGCTCGAGGCGGACGAGAAGGCGCGCATCTCGGAGGCGATGTTCGCCGAGCTGTCGGAGCTGCTGGCAGGCCAGGAGGTGGGGCTGATGCTCAAGGCCGGCACGGTGGAGGAGTACCTGCCGCAGGGCACCAAGCTCACGCGGCAGCAGCTCAGCGAGATCAAGTTCGCCGACGTGGACCTGAAGACGCTGCGCGTCGCGAACCGGCCGCTGAACGAGCGGCTCCGCGCCGTGCTCGACGCGGCGGCGGGCGAGCGCGCTAAGATCGAGGAGAAGTCCGAGGACCAGATCGA
>QHVD01000411.1 GCA_003222235.1 Gemmatimonadota bacterium
GCCGCGCGCTTCATCCCTGCTCCCCACCTCTACGATGATCCATGCCCTGTGCTCCCCGTCCATGCAGCCCCACTCGGCACGAGTCAGGAAGTGGGACCCGGTCCGCAGGAAGATTTCGGCGGCTCGGGCGCACTCGGCCGCCTGGTTGTCGTGCGGGACCTCAATGAGGAATCTTGCCATTGAGTGAGATCTCCTGGTTCGTTCGACACGTGAGCCTCGATCAAGTCGCCATTCTCGAGTTTCAGCCCGCGGCGCCTCGTGAGTCCCGCAGCGAGAACCGTGGCCGCCATCGCCGTACGCGCGTCTGGTAGGCCCGGTACTGCTGGCCGAACAGCCGCGTCAGCGTGGGCTCTTCATACCAGACGACGAACGCGTGCGTGGCGAGGAGGAACAGGCCCAGGTAGCCAAGCAGCGGCAGCGATCCGTAGAAGATCGCCGCTCCGACCAGCGCAAGGCCTGCTCCGATGTACATCGGATTGCGAACATACCGATACGGTCCGACGACCACGAGACGACGAGGCGGATCGAACGGGGCCGGCGTTCCTTCGCCGACGGTCGCGAACGCGAGGATGCACCAGAGCGCCAGCGCGCCACCGGCCACGCCGACGAGAATTCCTGCAACCTCCCAAAGGCCAAGCCTGGTGGGCGCGACTATTCCCGACGCTTGCAGGATGCGCCTCGGGAGGAAGACCAGGAGCAGGCCGACAAACAGGGTGGCGTAGGTCGCCGCACGGGCAAGAACGAACGTATAATGCCCTGCCTACTCTTCTTCTCGGTGCCCGGGGTCGGAGAGGATCGCGTCGATCTTGGCGATCAGCGACTGCGGCACGTCGATCCGCCGCAGCTTGGCCTTGAGCTCTCGGAGGACGCTCGCTTCGAACGCATGCTCGCCGGCACACTGCGCGCACGTGTCGAGGTGCTCCTGCACCAGCGCCATCTCGGCGGGCGACAGCTCCCGATCGAGATAGTCGTTGAGCCGCCGGAACACCTCTTCGCAGCTGTAGCGATCAACGGCGTTCATCCGGGCTCCTTGGCCGCCTCGGGGACGACGCCACGCTCCAGCGCGAGGCGCCACAACAGCTTCTGGAGGATCCTGCGACCGCGATGCAGGCGCGAGCGGACGGTGCCGACGGGAATGTCGAGGATCGCGCCGATCTGTTGATAGGAAAAATCCTCGACCAAATAGAGCGTCGACACCACACGGTACTCCTCCGGCAGGCCCTGCAGCGCGGTCGCGATCTGCTCGCCGTCGAGCCGGTCGAGCAGTGCCTGCGCCGGGTCGGCGGCGTTCTGGTGCAACCCGATCTCGGCCGTGCGGCTGTACAGGTATAGCTCGGGCGTTTCGTGGAGATCGACCGGTGGCCCTTCATGACGCTGGCGCCGGTGACGAGCGTAGTAGCAGTTGGTGAGGATCCGGAAGAACCAGGCTTTGAAGTTGGTGCCCCGCTGAAACGTGCCGAACCCGCGGCAGGCGGCGAGGGCCGCCTCCTGCACCAGGTCCTCGGCGTCCGCCCGGTTCCGCAACAGCCGCAGCGCGAGCCCGTACGCCCGCGCGAGCAACGGCGTGAGCACGTCGTCGAGCGGCGTCGGAGTCGGGTGCTCGGTGCGCGACGGGCGCGTGAACGCGAGCGCCACGAGCGGCGCGAGCAACCGCAGCGATCCCGTCCAGTCCGGGACAGCGAGCATTGCGAATAGTGCACCTCCGCGGGGTTGCTCCGCAACCGTCGGGCGGACAGCCGGACGGGCGGACCGCTGGACGGGGGAGACGTGGTACCAACGGTCCGGCTGTCCGCCATCCCGCCTACAATGCGTTTGCGTCAACAACGGTTCCAAGCGCCGCCGCGCCGGGAACCTTTCCGAGCCTCCGCACATTCGCGCGTTGCGGCTCGCGCGTGCGTGCCCGATTCTCCCCCACAACTGTTCGAGAACAGGATCGTCCATGAGCGCTGCGACCCGTTACGAGGCCATCGTCATCGGCGCCGGCCAGGCCGGGGGCCCCTTGGCCGGGGCACTCGCCCAGGCGGGCCGGCGCACCGCCCTCATCGAGCGCGTCCACGTCGGCGGCACCTGCATCAACGAGGGCTGCACGCCGACCAAGACGATGGTCGCGAGCGCGAGGGTGGCGTACCTGGCGCGCCGCGCCGCCGCCTACGGCGTCCGGGCTGGCTCCGTCACTGTGGACATGGCCGCCGTGCGCCGGCGCAAGCGCGACATCGTCGAGAGCTTTCGCTCGGGCGGCGAGCGTCGCATCAAGAGCACCGCCGGGCTGGACTTGCTGTTGGGCGAGGCGCGGTTCGTCGGCCCCCACGCGGTCGAGGTCATGGGCGCGGACGGGACCGAGCAGCTCGCCGCGTCCCTGATCTTCATCAACACCGGCGGCCGGCCGAGTCG
>QHVD01000412.1:0-277 GCA_003222235.1 Gemmatimonadota bacterium
CCGTCTTTACGGGCTCAGGGTCTTCGGAGATCCTTCTCAGCGAAAGCGCCCTCGGCGATGGTTCTCACCTCGAGGGTATTGGCTGCCCATCGCCGTCGCCCACACCGACACCGTCTCCAGGAACACCCACACCTACCAGTACGGCTACACCCCCGCCGCTGGGCCAGTTGCGGGTGGCCCTCGACATGGACCCGAGCGGCAACAGCTACTCCGACCCGGGAGCGGGCGGTGATAACAGCATGGCCGTAGGAACGATCGATGATTGCCTGAGGACCGC
>QHVD01000412.1:496-8121 GCA_003222235.1 Gemmatimonadota bacterium
TCCAACATACCGCCGGCGGCGCCGGGTCCTCAGACCGCGATCTTCGGCTCGCTATACAACGGCTCCCGGGACTTCCCCATCTCTCCGGATTCACCTCCCAAGTCGCCGCCCGACGACACTTCTTACAGAGCGCTATTCGGCGGGGTGCTGGCGACGGTGAACCTGCAGGTGCTCGCCGGGAACGCCGGCCAGCAGTCGCTGTTCATGAACCTGGACGACGGGACTCCCAACGCGCCCGGCAGCGGAGTGGTAGTCTTCGACGGCTTCGGGACTCAAACGATTGACCTTCTGCCCAACGAACTCGGTGATGGCTTCCACGGCGAAGGCGCAAGCTGCGTACCGCAGGACTGCACAACTGTCGAATGCCCGCCGGTTACCACGCCAACGCCGACTATCACGCCGACTCCGGTTACGCCAACACCCACCATCGCGCCCACGCCGAGTCCGACCTGCACGCCGGTCGGCACGGGGCACTGCCCGCCCACTCCAACGCCCACGCCGACCCTCACGCCGACACCTACGCCCACCTGCACGCCGGTCGGCACGGGGCAGTGCCCCACCCGCACGCCGACCCCAACGCCGACCCCGACGTGCTTCAACGCGTGTGTGACCCCGAGTCCGACGCAGACACCGACGGCGACGCCCGCGCCGACGTTTGCGACGCCAACTCCAACGCCCACGCCTACCTCCGCCGGGCACGACTCCCGGCTCGCCCGCATCAGTGGCGTCTCACGCAACGTCCGCCTGTCGCCGGGCGGAATCTTTGCAGACACCACTAACATCGTTGTCACCAATCAGAGCGCACACACGGACACGATCGGCGTATACGTGACGTGATGGCGCCCGCGGCCGGCGGCTGCACGCCCAACGGGCGTGTGCTGGAAACGACGGTTACGCTCGCCGCCGGGGCCAAGACTACGATTGCGGTGCCGGTCACCTACAGCTGCTCGGATCCCGCCGCCGCGAACGGTCTCAGCTTCACCTGGGTCGCCGTGGCCGATCACGGCGCCGACGACCAGGCGTCCTGCGGCCCGGGCACGCTCCAGAGCGTCGCCTGCTTCGATGCCCTCGCCGACGACGACCAGGACCCGGCCGACAACCGCGCGACTCGCAACGGTCCCCGCGTAATCGCCCAATAGGAGACGCCCGAAGGGAGGGGGCAAATGTCATATCGAGCGCTAATCGCCGCAGCGGTTTTCGTTCTGGCGGCCGCAGCGCTCATCGCGCTCATCCTCTCCGGCCTGACGGCATCCCAGGCCGTCCAGAACCCAACGATGGCCATCGATATGGTCACGACCGGGAACTCCTACGACGACACCACGAATACGATGACCGTCGGGAGCACCGAGAACTGCAGCACATCGGCGACCAACATCCAGCACCAGCATTCAGCCCATCTCGTGATCAAGAACGTCGAAGATCTGATCGGCTGGCAGGCGCGCGTCAACTATCTCGGCGACAAGATGCGCCCGAGCACCGTCAACTTCGCGCCGTTCGCGGATACCAACCTCGCGCAGAGCATCGCATTTCCTAACCTCGCGATCGACCAATCGACTTTCATCCACCGTGATCTCGTTACTGCCAGCAACATTCCGGCTGCTGCGGCGGGCTCTCAGACGGCTGCCTTTGGCTCGACTTACAGCGGCGTGCAGGGCTACGCGATCTCCCCTGACTCGCCGGCGAAGACTGTCCCAGACGACAGCTCCTACAGTTCGCCGAGCGGCGGCGTTCTCGCTACCGTTCTCCTCCAGGTCATCGGGGACCAGACGGGCAATCAGCTCTTCATGAACCTCGACGACGGTAGCCCCAACGCCCCGGCAAGCGGTATCGCGTACTTTGACGGCATTGGTAGCCAGACGCTGGACCTACCGTCGAGCGCTCTGGGCGATGGCTTCCACGCTGAAGGCGTTGCCTGCGTGCCGCAGGACTGCACGAACGTGGAGTGCCCACCCGCCTGCGGCCTGTGTCCGACTCCCTCACCCACACTCTCGCCAACGCCGACGCCCGGTACGCCGACTCCCACTCTTACTCCCACGCCGACGCCGACCTGCACTCCGGTAGGCACCGGCCAGTGCCCCACCCTCACCGTGACTCCAACACTCACGCGTACAGCCACACCATCGCCAACGTGTACTTGCGGACCGACTCCCACACCGACGCTAACCCTCACTCCCACGCTGACGCCGACGGTCACCGCAACTACGGTGGGCTGCCCCGCGCCTGGGTCTCCTTCAACGTCCGGTACTACGGAGCGCGTTAGCATCGCCACCGGCGGCGCGCAAGGGAACTCCCAGAGCGATGCTGCCGCGGTGAGCGCGGATGGCCGTTTCGTCGCATTCAGTTCTGCCTCGACGAACCTGGTCCAAAGCGACACAAACGGTGCGTACGACGTATTTGTGCGCGACCGATTGGTGGGCACGACAGCGCGTGTCAGCGTGGCAACTGGCGGCGCTCAAGGAAATGGTGACAGCTTTACCGAAGGCATCAGCAGCGACGGGCGCTTCGTCCTGTTCGAATCCGACGCCACTAACTTAGTGTTGGGAGACACGAACGCTGCTCGGGACGCCTTCGTTCATGATCGGCAGACCGGGCTGACAGAAAGGATAAGTGTCGCCGGTGACGGTACGCAGGGGAACGCCAGTAGCTTCGCGGGATCGATCACCACGGACGGGCGCTTCGTCACGTTTGGCTCCTACGCCTCTAACCTCGTAGCCGGCGACACCAACGGTTTCGCGGACGGATTCGTTCGCGACCGCTTAGCAAACAGCACGGAGCGCACAACCGTCGCCAGCGATGGGACGCAAGGGAACGACATTAGCGGCCGCGGGCAGATCAGCGGGGACGGCCGGTTCGTGACTTTTTATTCCGCTGCGTCTAACCTCGTTCCGGGAGACACGAATGGCGCCGCCGACGGCTTCGTGCGCGACCGGCAGGCCAGCACCACCGAGCGTGTCACCGAGGCCAACGACCAGAGCCAGGGACGGACGCCTCGTCGGCTTCTCGTCTTTGGCCTCGAACCTCGTAGCCGGCCACACGAATGGCGTCTACGACGCGTTCGTTCGCGATCGTCAGACCAGCGTCACGGAACGGGTTAGCGTCGCAAGCGATGGGACTCAGGGTATTGGAGAGAGCGCCGGGGACGCGTTGGTTAGCGGTGACGCTCGCTTTGTGGCCTTCCGGTCAAGTGCCTGCAATCTCGTTCCCGGAGACACCAACGGTTCCCCGGATGTCTTCGTCCGCGACCGCCAGACGGGAACGACGGAGCGGGCCAGTGTGGCCAGCGACGGGACGCAGGGGAACAGCCTCAGCCAACAACCTGATATGAGCGTAGACGGCCGCTTCGTGGCGTTCGATTCATTGTCAACTAACCTTGTGCCTGGCGATAACAACGGCGTAGGGGACGTCTTTCTCCATGACCGATTCGGCACGCCACCTAGCCCAACGCCTACACCAACACCGACGCCTACACCGAGTCCCGCCACGCCAACGCCCACGCTGACACCTACCCCGACGCCGACACCCACACTTTCGCCGACGCCCACGCCCACCTGCACGCCGGTCGGGACGGGGCAATGCCCCTCGACGCCCACGCCCACACTGACCGTCACACCGACGCCGTCGCCAACGCCTACGCCCACGCCGACGGTCACCTCAACGCCTGTCTGCACAACAACATCACTTAGCACTGATTGTCCCACTCCCCCGCCGACCGCCACTTGCACGCCCTCCGGGACAGGGCAATGTCCAACCCCCTCATCTACTCTCACGCCAACGCCAACGCCAACGCCCACGACGACGGCGACACCGACGCCGACCTGCACTCCGGTCGGCACGGGGCAGTGCCCGCCGACGCCTACAGTCTCGCCCACGGTTACTGTCACGCCGACCGTGACGCCGACGCCGACGTGTAGCACCTGCACTCCCACCCCCACACCGACTCCCGCCGGCCACGACTCTCGGCTCTCCCGCATCAGCGGCCTGCCGAGGAACGTCCGTCTCTCGGCTGGCATCGTCGTGAACGACACGACGAGCGTTACGGTCGTCAACCAGAGCGCCCATACGGACCTGATCGGTGTCTACGTCGATGCGATGGCGCCGGCGGCCGGCGGCTGCACGCCGAACGGGCGCGTGCTGGAGACCACCATCACTCTGGCCGCCGGCGCGAAGACCACCCTCTCGGTGCCTGTGATTTACAGCTGTTTGGACCCTGCTGCCGCCAATGACCTCAGCTTCATCTGGGTGGCCGTGGCCGACCACGGCGCCGACGACCTCGCTTCCTGCGGCGTGGGCAACCTCCAGAGCGTCGCCTGCTTCGATGCCCTCGCCGACGACGACCAGGACCCGGCCGACAACCGCGCGACTCGCAACGGTCCCCGCGTCGTCGCCCAGTAAGAAACGGCTCTTGACAGCTTGATGGGCGGCGTTATACTGGTGCCGCGCTCAGTATCGGCACCCAAGAAGGGGAGGGTGAGCGATGAACTCTCGAATACTCAACGCGCCGGCGATGGCTCCGCCGGCGATTGCGGCAACGGCCGCGTTTCTCTTGCTTCTCGCGGTCATAATCAGCGGCGGAGCGGCGAACTCCTCGGCCGCCCCAGCGGCCCAGGCGACCGTCACGCCGACGCCAACCCCAACGCCCACACCCACGGCGACGCCCACGCCGCCAGTAACTGCGACGCTCACGCCCACACCCGCACCGTTCACCTTCGTCGTCAACTCCACCGGAGATGCTCCCGATTCAACGGTTGGGAACGCCATCTGTGAGACCGCGACTCCTGGCGAGTGCACACTCCGCGCAGCGCTTCAAGAGAGCGCAGCTCGGCCAGGGGGCGAAACTGTCATCTTCAACATCCCCGGCAGCGGCGTTCATACCATCACTCCGTCAAGCCCCTTGCCGACGGCTTTCGAAGTTTCGATTGAAGCGACATCGCAGCCCGGTTGGGCCGGCTCTCCTCTCATAGAGCTTCGAGGCACCAGCGCCGGCGCTGCTGACGGCCTCGTTGTCGGTGGTACTGCCAGCCGCCCGGCTATCGCAACGGCTTCTCGGGCGATGGGATCGAAGTCTTCTCGTCCGGGCCGAATGTGATTGAGCGTAACTTCATCGGAACGCTGCCGGACGGAACGACTGCCATGGGCAACGGTGGCCACGGCGTGAACAGCGCCGGCGGCGACACCACCATCGGTAGTGCGGCTAGCAACGCGCGGAACATCATCGCCTTCAACGGCGGAGACGGAGTCTTTGTGCACGACACCACGCGGAACACCATCTCTCGCAACTCCATGTTCAACAACACCGGCATGGGCATCGACCTTGATCCGGATGGGTTTACACCGAATGACCCACGAGACCCCGATACAGGCGCTAACAACCTCCAGAATTTCCCTGTGATTAGCGATGTCGGGGCGTCCGATCAACTTCCCCAATCGCTCGCGGTGCGAGGCACGCTGAACAGCACTCCAAACACTACATTCACCCTGGAGTTCTTTGTCTGTTCAGACGACGGAGAGGGCCGCTATTTCGCCGCCGCTCGCTCCGTGACGACGGATTCGAACGGCAATGCCATGTTCTTTGCGAGCATTCCATCGCCTGTTCTCGCGGGCTTCGGCACGACCGTCACTGCCACTGCTACCGACCCTTCCGGCAACACCTCGGAATTCGCCGCATGCGTTGCCGTCACCTACATATTCACCCCTACGCCAACGCCCACGCCCACGCCCACCTTCACGCCTTCGCCCACACCGCCCCCGGCTTGCCCTTCACCGGTGTCGCCGGCACCGTCGGGCAGCACCGAGCGAGTTAGCCTAGCGGATGACGGCACGCAAGGAAATGACCACAGCTCTACCTCCGTTGGCGGAGGTGGCGATATAAGCGACGATGGCCGCTTCGTCGCCTTTGGTTCCCAGGCGACGAATATCGTTCCCGGAGATACGAACGGCTTCTCCGATACCTTCGTCCGGGATCGCCAAACGGGTAGTACTGAGCGCGTGAGTCTCGCCAGCGATGCGAGCCAGGGTACTGCCGGCAGTTTCGCGGGGAACATTACGCCCGACGGTCGATTCGTCGCTTTTTCCTCCGACGCATCGAATTTGGTGACCGGCGACACTAATGGCCGCAGGGACATCTTTATCCATGATCGTCAGAGCCACACAACTGAGCGGGTGAGCGTTGCCAACGATGGCACTCAAGCCGTGGACAATAGCTTCCCGAGCACAATCAGCGCTGATGGCCGCTTTGTGGCTTTCGAATCGCTGGCCAACAACCTCGTGGCGAGCGACACCAACGCCGCTTCTGACATATTCGTGCGTGATCGCCAAGCCGGGACCACGGAGCGAGTCAGCCTAGCCGGCGATGGCACTCAAGGCAACGGGTCCAGCCAGGCGCCGGACATCAGCGCAGATGGCCGATTCGTTTCATTCGAATCCGTCGCGTCCAACCTCGTATCCGGTGATACGAATGGCCTTCGCGATATTTTTGTTCGTGACCGACAGTCCAGTGTTACCCAGAGAGTAAATGTCGCGAGTGATAACGCCCAAACAAATGGCTCAAGCACCGCTGCTTCGATCAGTGGAGATGGCACTTTTGTAGCGTTCGAGTCGGTAGCCTCAAACCTTGTACCAAGCGACACGAATGGACAAGGGGACGTTTTTCGACGCGATCGTCAGCTCGGCGTCACCGAAAGAATGAGCGTGGCAAGCGATGGCACCCAGGGAAATGACTTCAGCGCGCGAGCCATGATAAGCGCCGATGGGCGCTGGATCACGTTCATGTCCCGTGCCTGCAACTTGGTGCCTGGAGACACGACCAACGCCTTCAGCGACATCTTTGCACATGATAGCCAGACCCTGGCGACCGAACGTGTAAGCGTTGCGAGCGACGGCACGCAGGCGAATAACGAGAGCCAATTCCCTAAGATCAACGGTGACGGTCGCTTCATCGCTTTCAACTCCGCCGCTTTCAATCTCGTGGCAGGAGATACAAACGGTCGAGTAGATGTTTTCCTCCACGACCGCCTAGGCGTTGCCCCCACGCCAACACCGACGCCCACACCAACCCCAACTCCAACGTTAGCCACGCCGACCGCTACGGCCACCCCGACTGCCACTCCTACACCTGCCCCGACTTCAGCCGGTCACGACTCCCGGCTCTCTCGCATCAGCGGCGTGCCAAGGAATGTGCGCCTCTCTACGGGTTCCGTAGTGAACGACTCGGGGAACATCCTCGTCGCCAACCAGAGCTCGCACACGGATGCGATCGGCGTCTACGTGGACGTTATGGCGCCCGCGGTCGGTGGCTGCACACCGAACGGGCGCGTGCTGGAGACGACGGTGACCCTCGCTGCTGGCGCCAAGACAACGATCTCGGTACCGGTCAGCTACAGCTGCTCCGATCCCGCCGCCGCGAACGGCCTCAGCTACATCTGGGTCGCTGTTGCCGACCACGGCGCCGACGACCTCGCGTCATGCGGGCCGGGGTCACTCCAGGGTCTGACCTGCTTCAACGCACTCGTCAGTGACGACGAAGACTCGGCCGACAACCGCGCGACTCGCAATGGCCCCCGCGTCGTCGCCCAGTAGGCGGGCGGCAGCAACATAGCTCTGAGCCACGGCTGCTTGACAGCCGGACG
>QHVD01000413.1 GCA_003222235.1 Gemmatimonadota bacterium
CGCCACCGAGGTGGACCCGCCCGCCTCGCCGTGCGGCGCGTGCCGCCAGCTGCTCGCCGAGTTCGGGCTCGACCTCGAGGTCGTCGCCGTCGGCCCCACGAGCGAGCGACGCTGGACCCTGCGCGCGCTCCTCCCGGATGCGTTTGCGAAGAACGCGCTCGGCAAATGAGGCCGGGGCGCATTTTGTGGCTCGCTGCCGTGGTCGGCGCCGCGGCGTGCGTGGAGCGCGCCACCGCGCCGGCGACGTGCCCCGCCTACTGCCCGAGCGGCTCGCTGACCGTGGTGGATACGTTGCTGCGCGGCGCCGTCTCGCGCGACTCGGCATACCGGGGCTACGTGCCGGCGTTCCGCGCGGGGGTCATGCTCGCCGCCGCCCTGCCCGGCATCGACAGCCGCGCGATCTTCCAGCTCGCACCGCTCGGCGTCCGTGTCGCGCTGGGCACGGACACCACCACTTCCCCCATCGTCGGGGTAGACTCGCTGCGCCTGTTCCTGTCGATCACGCGGCGCGACACCGCCGCGCACAATCTCACGCTCGCGCTGTACCGGCTGCCCCTCGGCATTGACTCGACCACCACGTTCGCCGACCTCGCCGGGGCGTTCACGGACTCCCTCGCGAAAGACTCGGTGAACATCGACAGCCTGCTCGCGCGGCCGAACGGGAAGGATACCCTCACCGGCGACAGCGTCGCGGTGGACACGACAAAGCGCGTCGCGGTCGTCATGAAGCTGGACTCGTCGCAGGCTCCCTACGCGAGCGCCGACAGCGGAAAGCTCGCCCTCGGGATCCGCGTCGGAGCCGATTCGCTCGCCAGCATCGCGCTGACGGTCGACACGATCCGCTGGTTCGTGAAGGTGGATTCGATCCACGGGAGCGACACGACGCTCGTCCACAAATTGTATGCTCGTGGGGTCACGTTCCGGAGCTTCGTCTTCGATCCGCCGCCCGCGCCGTTCGGCTCGATGCTCGCGGTGGGCGGCGTGCCCTCGGCGCGCAGCATTCTGCGACTCTCGGTGCCCCGGGCCATCCTCGACTCCTCGCAGATCATCCGCGGGACGCTCATCCTGGTGCCCGCGGTCCCGGCGAGCGGGGCGCCCGCCGACTCGTTCAAGATCGAGGCGCACACCGTCCTCGCGGACTTCGGCGCGAAATCTCCGCTGGTGTTCGACGCCACCCGCACAGACACCGCGCTGATCCGGATCGGGGCGACCGGGGCGACCGATACGCTGACCATCGAGATCACGAACCTGGTGCAATTCTGGGCGACGGACACCCTCGCGCCCACCACGGTCATGCTGCGCTCCCAGGCGGAAGGGGCGAATCTCGCGGAGATCCGCTTCTTCTCCTCGGCCACGCCTGCCTCCGCGCCGGTGTTGCGCCTGACGTACGCGCCGCGCTTCCCGTTCGGGTTGCGATGATGCGGGTGGACAGGCGGAGGGGCGGTCCGGCGGTCGGTCTGCTGGCGGTGCTGTTCCTGACCGCGGGTGCGCCGGTCCGCCTGACGGCGCAAGACTCGCAGTTCGGCATCCGAGGCCTGGGCACGCCGGGACGATGGGAGAGCGTGCGTGCCCGCTCCACGGGCGGCGCATTCGCGCCGTTCGACCTGACGTCGCCCCTCATGGAGGCGTCGCTCGCGGACGCGGGGCGCCTCGTCGCGGGAGCCATGGAGGGCGCCTCGTATCGCCGATCGGAGCTCGCGGGCACGGCCGCGTCGCTGCGCGAGACGCGATTTCCCCTGATGGGGCTCTCGGGACGGGTGTTCGGCCGCCTGGCCGTGAGCGGGGGCTTTACGACGTACCTCGACCGGAGCTGGGACGTCACCATCCGCGACACGGTGGTGTTGCGGGGGACGCCCCAGCCCTACACCGACGAGATCGCGAGCGACGGCGGCGTCGCAGACCTGCGGCTCGCGGCCGCGACCCGGCTGCGCTCCTGGCTCGCCGTCGGCGCCGGCGTCCACCTTCTCAGCGGCTCCACGCGCGTGTCGGCCACGCGCCGGTTCGACGATTCGACGAGCTACCAGAAGCTGCAGCAGTCCGACGAGGTGAGCTAC
>QHVD01000431.1 GCA_003222235.1 Gemmatimonadota bacterium
TGGGCAACAACCCAAGCCCCAACTGCCCAGTTTTCGCCGCGGACGCTGTCGCGAGAGTGTGGCAGTCTTGACAGCGCCGTACTGCGAGGAAGGTGGCCGCGAGTGGCAATGCCGTTTCGGGAACAAAGCGGCACGCTCGCCCTCAAACCCCTCCCGGATTGAGGGATCCGGGCGCCCGACGCTCCGCCCCCCGACCGGCCGAGCGCCCTGGTCCCTATCTTGCGGCCGCGAAACCTAGGCTACCGGGGTAACGCCGCCGCCGATGCAGCCTAGCGACACCCGGCGGGGTGAGGCCCGGGCGCAGTCGCCGTCGCGAGGTTTCTAGCCATGGCAATGGTCCGTCGTGCAGCCATGCTTCCCGCTGGATCCGCACCGGAGCTGGTGTCTAAGTCGGTTCGCGCCGTTCTCCCAACCCCCCTTGGATCGCGAAGGCATTTCCACCGGTGCGCAGCCCGTGCCCCGCCTGTGCACCTGAACAGTCTTGTTGACACACAGTCTTGTTGACACTGACTGAGCGGACACAATCGGAGGAACACGCAGAGGGAGGAACACACAATGAATGCGCGGATCTTGAGCGCAGGACTCGCGGGCCTTGCGCTGATCAGCCTCGCCCTTGGATGTGAGAGGGGCACCCCGGCCTCGACCGTACTCGCGGCGAAGACCGCCGGGCTCTCCCCGAACTTCAGCGCTTCAGCTAGCAACCACCACATGCGGTGGGACATCATCAGCGTCAATTTCGCCACGCTCACTCTCTCAGCCGGCGGGGTGGCCTCGGCGCGCGCCAACTTGGATCTTTCGAAGATCACCCTCACGGGATCTGGCACGTTTCGGTCGAATCCCGGTAACCCACAGGACGTAACCGGTGGTGGGACATGGCAGACCTTCGAAGCGAGTGGCGGGTCGACTGGAAGCGGGAGCTACACGGTGACCGGCTTGGTGAGCTTCATTCTGGCTCCGGGCACGTTCCCGCTGCAGCATGACAACATCGGCGACCCCAACGGGGCTGACGTCCGAGCCGGGCTGCTCGTGGTCCGCATCGCCTACTCGGACGGCAGCGAGGGCAGCCTCGTCGTGAGCTGTAACTTCGCGGGAACGGCGACGGCCGACGTCTTCGAAGGGGTCACGGCGTCGAAGGGCCGCACAGACTTTTGGAACCGCGCGGCGCCTGCTCCGGGAGTTCATGGAAACCGGACCGCGTTCCACGTGATCGATTAGGGCACGCACTCACGGGGGTGGCGCAACCCACCCCCGTCAACGCCAGGGAGGAACCATGCAACGCTCTCTGCACTACACCGCAGTAGTGGCAGCGGCGCTCGGGCTCGCCGCGTGTGCCGCTCCCGGAGATCCCTTCGCTCCGCGCGCCGCAATCTCGAGCGACCGCGCGGCTGCACCGCCGGCACAGGCCGTCCGGGTCACGGGCGGCGGCACCACGACTTTCGGCGCCGATCTTGACGGCGATGGAGACGTCGACGGGTCGCATTTCGGCTTCGCGGCAGTGATCGCCGGTGACGGATCGGCGCACGGAGACTTCACGTGTCTCATGGCCGGCAACGCGAACTTCCTCGGACTGCGTCTGATGGCGGTGCAGGGGCCCGTCACGAGCGGGGCGCTGGACGGGCGCAGCTTCCGTGGCACAGCCACCGTGAAGGTGCTGAACGCCTTCGGCCCCGGTGTGGAATCGATCTTTCGCAATATTCCGTTTCTCGTCACGGTCACGCCCGGTGGCCCGGGGGTGGCCACGTTGCAGCTCACGGTCTTCGGCGTGTTCGACGGCGTACCCGGGGATGTGGCGCCCGGAAATCACAACTATGATCTCGCCAAGGAGACGCTGACGACGGGGCAGATCACGATCCATTAAGTGGCCGTCGCCCGACAGAGCTTTCGTCTCGCGAACCGTGTTGCCAAGGAGCACCCATGTCGAGTTTCAAACGCGGGACCGGCTGGCTCGCGGCCGGCGTCGTCCTCAGCGCCGCCAGCTGCGCCCGGGACGCGGTGTCGCCACGCCTCGACCGGGGCGGCGCTGTCGCACGGCAGGACGTTGCGGCCACGACGGACAACGTCGCGATTCAGTGGGACAACGCGCTGCTGCAGGCGATCCGCGTAACAAGACCAGGTGCCCCGATCGTGGCGCGGGCCCTCGCCATCGTGCACACATCGATGTACGACGCATGGGCGGCATACGACGACCGGGCGGTCGGCACCCGCTTGGGAGGATCGTTGCGACGTCCCGGCGTCGAGCGCACGCTCGGAAACAAGAACGAAGCCGTGAGCTTCGCCGCCTACCGGGCGTTGGTCGACCTCTTTCCCACCCAGACGCCGGCGTTCAACGACGTGATGGCGAGTCTCGGCTACGATCCCGCCAACGGCTCGACCGACATCACAACGCCGGCCGGCGTCGGTAACGCCGCGGCGGCGGCCGTGATCGCGTTCCGCCACCATGACGGCGCCAATCAGCTGGGTGATTTGCACCCGGGCGCATATTCCGATTACACGGGGTACGTGCCGGTGAACGATCCCGATCACATCAACGACCCCAACCGGTGGCAGCCGCTGCGCTTCTCCGACGGGCACGGCGGCACCGTCACGCCGGGGTTCGTCGCGCCACACTGGGGGCGCGTCGTGCCTTTCGCCTTGACATCGGGCTCCCAGTTCCGCCCACCGGAAGTGCCGAACCTGTACCCCTTCGGCGGCTACCGCGTGCAGGCCGAGCAGATCTTGCATTACAGCGCGAGGCTGACCGACACTCAGAAAGTGATCGCCGAGTACTGGGCCGACGGCCCGAAGTCGGAGTTGCCGCCGGGCCACTGGATGCTGTTCGCGCAATTCGTTTCGCGGCGGGACGGGCACACGTTGGACCAAGACGTGAAGATGTTCTTCGCGCTCGCGAACGCCGTCTTCGACGCCGGCATCGTCGCCTGGGACTGTAAGCGCGCCTACGACTACGTGCGCCCCGTCACGGCAGTGCATTTCCTGTTCGCTGGCAAGAAGGTGCGCGCGTGGGCGGGCCCGTATCGAGGAACGCGGGTCATCGACGGAGCCGACTGGGAGCCGTACCAGCCGGTCACATTCGTGACGCCGCCGTTCCCCGAATTCACCTCCGGCCACAGCACTT
>QHVD01000432.1 GCA_003222235.1 Gemmatimonadota bacterium
GCCGCCGTGGGCGACTGGTTGGCGGGGCTGACGGTGACGGTGTGCGAGATGGAGCCGGTCGCGCCCAAGTTGTCGGTCACGGTGACCGTGGCGGTATAGGTGCCGGCCGCGGCATAAGTGTGTGACGGGTTCGGGGCCGTGGACGACGACGTGGCGCCGTCGCCGAAGGTCCAGGCGTAGGCGGCGATCGAGCCGTCGGGGTCGCTGCTCGTACTCGTGAAGCTGCACGTGAGCGCGTTGCAGCTCGAGGTGAACGCCGCCGTGGGTGACTGGTTGGCGGCGCTGACGGTGACGGTGTGCGAGATGGAGCCGGTCGCGCCCAAGTTGTCGGTCACGGTGACCGTGACGGTATAGGTGCCGGCCGCGGCATAAGTGTGTGACGGGTTCTGGGCCGTGGACGACGTGGCGCCGTCGCCGAAGGTCCAGCTCCAGCCGACCACCTGGCCGTCCGGGTCAGTGCTGCCGTCGGTGAAGCTGCAAGCCAAGCTCGTGCAGCTCGAGGTAAAGGCCGCGTTGGGTGACTGGTTCGCCGCAGTCGCGGTCACCGTGATCACTGACGTGCCGCTTTGGCCCCCGCTCGTGGCCGTGATCGTCGCCGACCCGGATGCCACCCCGCTGACGAGCCCGTTGCTGTCCACCATGGCGGCCGCGGTATTGCCACTCGACCAGGCCACCGCAAAGCCCGCCAGTGAATTGCCGGCCGTATCGAGCACCGTCGCGGTGAGCTGCACCGCCTGCCCCGCGGCTACGCTCGCCGTCGGCGGAGTCACCGTGACCGACCCGACCACCGGACAGGTGACCGTCACGCTCGCCTCACCCGTCACGTTGCCCGGATGAGCCGTGGCGGTGACCGTGGACGTGCCGCACCCCGCGTTCCTGTATTGGCCGTAATGCCGCCCCCCCTTTGTGCCTTTGTCGCTGAGGCTGCCCTTGCTCGTGCTCCAGGTGACATCCACCTGAGCGGTGTCGCCGGTCGGCGTGAAGCCGACCGCCATGAAGTCCTGGGCCTGGTCTGGTTGCAGGGTGACGACTTGGGGAGAAACGACGAGCCGACTGACCGTCGGCGTGACGAACTGCGAGACCGGCTGCTCGCAGCCCACGATCGCCGCGGCGGCCGACACCACCGCCACGGCAGCCAGCGTCCCGGCTTTGAGCCGGGCGAGGCGACGGGCCAACTTGTGCAGGAAGGTCATGGCGTTTGCTCGCTCATGGGGTGAAGAACTGGTCCACGTCCGGTGGCCCCGCGCATCACCTTCCGGGTCACGGGCGTGCCGACGACGGCCTCGAGGGCCTGACCTTTGCTGCGCTGCGGTGTGACGGTCTTGGGAGAGACGACCAGCTGGCTTGCCGGATAGGCGATGGGTCTCTTGGGTCTGATCGCGTGCTCACGCCCCGCGAGCGTCGCGGGGATAGGGGTGCCAGCTTTCATCCGGGCGAGCCGCTGAGACAGCTTGTGCAAGAACGTCATGGCAAGCGCCCTCTCCAAGGTTCCGAAACGAAACGGGCCGCCAACCCCTTCGACCCGTGTCGAAGCGCTGGCGGCCCGGCGGACATGGCTCTAGGAGCCGAAGTCCCGTGGCTCTGCGTCACCGCCTTTCGGCGGGTTTGCTCTGAGCAGCGATCACTCTCTAGCCGTTGTCGGAAGCAGCCACCTTAGCCAGTGCCCGCTCCTGTGGCGCCCATGCTACAAGGGGCGCGATATGCTCCGCCGTGACCATCCTCACCAGGTGCTCGGTCGCTCGCTCGGGCATCCGGTGCGCCCCCATGTCCTTCACGGGCTGATCTCTACGACAATGCCCTGCTGGCGCAGCTTGCCGAGCAGCCGCGCCTCGACGCGCGCAGTAACTTCGACGACGCCGTCGACTTGCGTCTCGCTCATGACCTCCGAATCGCGGTGCAACGCCGCGATGAGCTTGCCGTCGGCGACCGGAACGTGGATCCGCGCGACCGGGCGGAGCGCCTGCGCCGACGTACGCAGCACCGACCGCAGCCCCTCTACCCCACCCGAATGCGGAGTGCGGAACGCGGAATGCGGAATGGACGAGGTGAGCACGGCGTGCGGATACCGTTCTCGCGCTTGAACGAGAAAGGCCTCGGGATCGGGTAGCTTGTCCGCTTTGTTGAAGACGTACACGACCCGTTTCCGCACCCGCGCCACGTTTCCCGCTTCCCCTTTCCCGTTTCCCGCGTCGTACAACCCCATCTCCTCGAGCACGCTCTCGACCACGTCGACCTGGCGGTCCCACGCCGGGTGCGAGGCATCGATGACATGCAACAGTAGCTCCGCCGCACGCGCCTCCTCGAGCGTCGCCCGAAACGATGCGACCAGGTGGTGAGGGAGCTTGCGGATGAAGCCCACGGTATCGGTGAGCCGAAACCGGTAGCCACCGCCTACGTCGACCTCGCGCGTGAGCGTGTCGACCGTGGCGAACAGCCGGTCCTCGACGGAGAGGTCGTCGCCCGAAAGCGCCCGCAGGATGCTGGACTTTCCGGCGTTGGTGTACCCGATGAGCGCGGCGCTGGGCAAGTCGCGCCGGCCCCGTCGCTGGTTCGCCCGATGGTCGGCGACGTCTTCCAGCCGCTTTTTGAGGACCGAGATCTTGCGCCGGATCGCACGGCGATCGGTCTCGAGCTGGGTCTCCCCCGGCCCGCGGAGCCCGATACCCCCGCGGATCCTCGAGAG
>QHVD01000151.1:0-4822 GCA_003222235.1 Gemmatimonadota bacterium
AACTCCTCGATCGCCTCGGTGAATACGAGCGGCCTGGTGACGGGCGTGGCCGCGGGTACGGCGACGATCACGGCGACGAGCGAGAGCAAGAGCGGCTCGGCGACCATCACGGTCACTCTGGCGCCCGTGGCGTCGGTGACGGTGAGCCTCGCGTCGCCCAGCGTGGTGGTGCGGGGGACGGACCAGGCCACGGCGACGCTGAAGGACGCGGCCGGCAACGTCCTGACCGGCCGGGCGGTGAGCTGGTCGAGCAGCAACTCCTCGATCGCTTCGGTGAATACGAGCGGCTTGGTGACGGGCGTGGCCGCGGGCTCGGCGACGATCACGGCGACGAGCGAGAGCAAGAGCGGCTCGGCGGCGATCACGGTGACGGCCTCTTCGGGCGGAGGCGCGACATTCGGGCACGTGTTCCTCGTCACGGAAGAGAACACGAACTACTCCGACTCTTACGGCAGCGCGATGTCGTACCTGACGAGCTTGGCGAACACGTACGGCCTCGCCACGCAGTATTACGCCGTCACGCATCCGTCGATCGGGAACTACTTCCAGTTGGCGACCGGTCAGATTCTCACGAACGATGACAACTCCTCGACCATCCAGACGGTGGACAACGTGGTGCGGGAGCTGCTGAAGGCGGGGAAGACGTGGAAGTCGTATGCGGAAGATCTGCCGTCGGTGGGCTACACGGGCGGCGACCAGGGCAACTACGCCCGCAAGCACAACGTCTTCGCCCTGCTCTCCGATGTGGTCAACGACGCCACCCAGGTGAAGAACCTGGTGCCGTTCACACAGTTCGCCACGGACCTGAAGAACGGGACCCTGCCCAGCTTCTCGAACATCGTGCCCAATCTGTGTAATGATGCCCACGACTGCTCGCTCTCGACGGCGGACAACTGGCTGAAGAACAACATCGGGCCATTGATTGCGAGCACGCAGTTCCAACAAGATGGGCTGCTCATCATGATGGGCTCCTGATCATCACGTTCGACGAGGCGGGAAGCGACAACACGAACGGTGGTGGGAAAGTCGAGTGGGTCGTGGTGAGCCCGAAGGCGAAACGCGGCTACCAGTCGACCACGGTTTACAAGCATCAGAGCACGCTGCGCCTGATTCTGAAGGGGCTTGGAGTCACCGTGTTCCCGGGTGACGCGGCGCGCGCGCCCGACATGACCGAGTTCTTCACTCCATGACGCAGGAGACGCAATGACCTTCTTACACAAGCTGTCCCGGCGCCTCGCCCGATTGAAGGCGCGGCCGCTAAGCGCCGTGGCGGCGGTGTCGGCCGCCGCGGCGATCGTGGGGTGCGAGCTACCCAGCGCGACCTCGGAACCCAGTACGCCTACGGTCAGTCACGTGGTGGTCTCTCCCCAGGCCGTCACGTTGCAGCCGGACCAACTTCAGGACTTCATGGCCATCGGCTATACGTCGACCGGCGACACCGCTCTGGTGGATGTGAGCTGGAGCACGACCAGCGGCAGCGTCACCAGCCAAACCACCCAGCGCGGGCGGCATTACGGCCAGTACAAGAACACGCAGTGCGGCAGCTACACGGTCACGGCCACGGCTCATCCGAGCAACGTGACCGGCACGGCGAGCGTGGCGGTCACCTGCCCGGCGACGGTCGTCGCGGTCGTCGTGACCCCGGCCGCGGACACGGTGCCGGTGGGGCTGAAGACCCCCCTCACGGCCACGCCGAAGGACAGCGTGGGCAATCCGGTGTCGGTGGCGGTGACCTGGTCGAGCGGCAACACCGCGGTCGCAACGGTGGACGGCACCGGGCTCGTCACGGGCGTCGCGGCCGGCTTGGCGACGATCACGGCGTCGGCCGGCGGGCAAAGCGCGACGTCGGCCATCACGGTGATCATTAACCCCGTGGTCTCGGTGTCGGTCATTCCGGCGTTGGCGAGCGTGGCGGCGGGGCAAACCGTGCAGCTCACGGCGTCCCCGAAGGACGCGAACGGCTACACGTTGACCGGGCGGACGGTCTTATGGACCAGCTCGAACACGTCCGCGGCAACCGTGGACGCCAGCGGCCTCGTCACGGGGGTTGGAGCCGGCTCGGCGACGATCACCGCGACCAGCGAAAACGTCCAGGGGACCTCGGCCATCACCGTGACCATTGTCGCGGTGGCCTCGGTGAGCGTGGCCCCGGCATCGGCCACGCTCCAGGTGAGCCAGACGGTCCAGCTCACGGCGACACCGAAGGACGCGGGCGGCGGCACCCTGACCGGGCGGAGCGTCGCGTGGGCCACCTCCAACAAGTCGGTGGCGAGCGTGGACGGCAGCGGCCTCGTCACCGCTGCTGGAGCCGGCTCGGCGACGATCACCGCGACCAGCGAGAGCAAGACCGGCACGTCGGCCATCACGGTCACAACGTCGCAGCCTGCCTCGGGCTGTGGGAACACGGGATCAGGCACGTGCTACTACGTGGCGACCTCGGGCAGTGACGCCAACCCGGGCACGAGCGCCCTGCCGTTCCACTCCCTCCAGCAGGCGGCCAGCGTGGTCAGCGCGGGCGATGGCGTGCTGGTGCAGGATGGCGTCTACCCCGGCGGAATCACCGTCACGGCGAGTGGCACGGCGAGCAACTGGATCGTGTTCCGCGCGGCCCACAAGTGGGGCGCGGTGATCGACGGCAACAACTTCGCCGTCAGCGCCAACTTCTCGGCCCGCGGCAACTACATCCGGATTGAGGGCTTCGATATCCGCCGCAGCGACCGCGGCGGCATCGAGGCGTACAACGGGAACGAGCTGCAGGCGACAAACCACGATGTGATGATCGTGGGCAACCACATCCACGACATTGGTCGGATCTGCACCGACGACACGGGTGGCCGCTCGGGGATCGAGCTGTATGCCTCGAACGTCACGATCGACGGCAACCTGATCGAGAACATCGGGCGGCTCGCGCCCGGGGAGCAGGGCTGCTCGCCGAGCTCCACGAACTACCAGAACCACGACCACGGCATCTACGCAGCCGTCGGTGACAACGCGCTGGTCAAAAACAACGTGTTCTACAACTGCTTGCGCGGTTGGCCGATCCACCGCTACAGCGGCGGTGGGGCGACGATGAACGGTTTTGTCATCGTCGACAACACGTTCAGCGACGCGAATCCTTGGAAGGACGGGCACATCATCATCGGCGGCAAGACGACGGGCCTCGTGATCGAGAACAACATCTTCAACAAGCCGACGACAGCGGGCGTCTGGTATGACGCGTCAGACGGCGGTACGTGGTCGGGCGTCATCCAGAGCAACAATCTCTCGACGAACGCCATCGCGACGGGCGCGAGCGTGACGGGGAGCGGGAATCTGGAGAACACGACGCCGCTCTTCATGGGGACGCGGGACTATCACGAGCAGGCGGGGAGTCCGTCAGTCAACCGCGGGCTCACCGTGACGGTAGTGCCGTGGGACTTCGATGGCGTAGCTCGGCCGCAGGGAAGTGGTTATGATATCGGAGCGTATGAATTCCATTGAGCTCGTGAAGGCCCGGGTGCCGCGCTGCCGGTGAAGGCCGGCAGCCGCGGCACCGGGTCGGAGCCGGGTTCCGGGCGTCGGCCGCAAGCCGGCGCCCGAGCTTTTCTGGTCGTCGGAAGCCCGGGGACCCCGATGAGCGGCAAGGGGTAGTGCGTCATCGTGCCCCTCCTCCTCCGCACCGCGCTGCAGCTCACGGTGGCCACGCTCACGCTGTCGCCGCAACGCCGCTTGCACTGTGGGGCGACAGGACACGGCGTGTGCTACTACGTCGATGCCACGGCGGGCAATGACGCCAGCCCGGGCACGAGCGCTCGGCCGTTCCGCACCCTCCAGCACGCCGCCGACCTCGTCAACCCGGGTGACGGCGTGGTCGTGAAGGACGGCGTCTACACGGGCGGCTCCACCGTCGTCACCATCAGCCGAAGCGGTACGGCCGCGAACTGGATCGTGTTCCGCGCGGCCCATCGGTGGGGGGCGGTCGTGGATGGACAGAACAACAGCTCGGCGGCCGGCATCTCCGTCCGGGGGAATTACGTCCGCGTCGAGGGCTTCGAGGTGCGCTGGATGAGCCGCTCCGGCATCGACGCTTACGGTGGCAGCGACAAGACCGCGGTGACCCATGACGTCGCGATCGTGGAGAACCACATTCACGACATCGGCCGTATCTGCACCGACGACACCGGCGGGCGCGTGGGCGTCAACGCCTACGCCAGCAACATGGTCATCGAGCAAAACCTCATTCACGACATCGGCCGGCTCAGCCCGGGTGAGCAGGGCTGCGCTCTCTCTCCGGGCAGCATCACCTGGCAGAACCACGATCACGGGGTGTACCACGGTGTCGGCGACAGCCTGATCATTCGCAACAACGTTTTTTACAACAACACGCACGGCTGGGCCTATCACCGCTACAGCGGGGCCGGAGCGCGCGCCAGCAGGGTGTACATCCTCAACAACACCTTCGCGTTCCCGAACCCGAACAGGGTCGGCCAGATCGTCATCGCCGGGGCCACGGATGGCCTCGTCATTGCGAACAACATCTTCTATCAGCCGAACACGGCGGGCATCTGGTTCGACGCGGCCTCCGGCGGAACGTGGGCCGGAGCGCTGGTTGAAAACAATCTTTCAACGAACGCGATCTACACGCCGCGTGTATTGGACGTGACTGCGGTGAGTAACATGGCGGGTGCCGACCCAAAGTTCGTCAGTCCCCCTCGGTTCGATTTCCACCTCCAAACGGGGAGCCCGGCGATCAACGCTGGCCTCACGCTCCCGCAGGTGACCGGTGATTTCGAAGGCGTCACTCGGCGCAGAGCGGGGCTTGCCGTCGGCGCATACGAATTCA
>QHVD01000151.1:4862-15530 GCA_003222235.1 Gemmatimonadota bacterium
GCGTGCACCGACGCAAACAGGTCGCCGATCTCGCTCCAACCCACAACCTGGCCGCGCTGGTTGAGGGCGAGGGCCGAGCTGAAGGATCCGCCGAGCGTGCCGAGGTCGTGCATGACCCCGGCGCTCCAGAAGAACGCGTGACAGGGTCCGCGACCCGTGCAGGTGGCCGACGCCGTTGCGCTGGAGCCAACCACCTGGCCCCGCTCGCCGATGGCGGTGGCGTAGCTGTCAGCCCCCCCGAGAGTTCCGAGGTCCCGCAGCGTGGTCTTGTCCCACAGGAATGCATGAGGCTGCCCGATGCCGCCGAGCGTGGTGTTGCTGAAGCCCGCCACTTGGCCCTGAACATTGATGGCCGTGCCCTCGCTGAAGTCCCCCCCCAAGGTGCCGAGGTCGTGCATGGCGCCGTCCCAGAGGAATCCGTGGGCCTGGCCGGACGCGAGCGTGCTCGTGCCCGTGATCAGGCCTGCCGGGTTGATGGCGAGGGCCGTGCTGTGAGTGCCGCCCAGAGTGCCGAGGTCCCGTATCGTTCCCCGCTCCCAAGAGAATGCGTGACAGCCGGCCACGGGAACTCCGCAGAACGGGCCTGAGGGCGTGGTGCTCGCGCCGGTGACGCGGCCCGCAGCATCCACGGCGTACGCGATGCTGGTCGGGCCTCCGAGGGTCCCGAGGTCGTGCATCGCGCCGTCCCAAAAGAACCCGTGGAGGGCGCCCGACGCCGTGATGCTGAAACCTGCCACCCGGCCGGTCGCAGTGATGGCGGTCGCTTCGCTGAAGTCCCCGCCCAGGGTGCCGAGGTCGCGCATCGTCCTGCCGTCCCAGAGGAAGGCATGGCAACCCGGATCCACGACCCCGCCGTGCGGACAGGAGTGGCCGGTGCGGGTAGTGCTGTTCCCCGCGACCTGACCCGCGTCGTTGATCGCGATGGCTTGACTGAACGATCCCCCAAGGGTGCCGAGGTCCCGCAGCCTCCCCTGGGCCCAAACGAAGGCGTGGCACACCGGAGCGCCACCGCCGCAACCCGCCGAACCCGCTGTGACGGCGCTGAACCCGGCCACCTGCCCTCTGACGTTCACGGCAACCGCCTGGCTGAAATCACCACCGAGCGTTCCCAGGTCTTGAATCGTGACGTTTGCCACCCGGCCGAACTCCGGCCCCGGTCGCTCGGGGCTCCCCACCGGATCGCAGGCCGCGAGCCACGAGGCAACGAACGGGACGCTGACGCGTGCGAGCAGGACGGGGACTAGGGTGAGGCGCTGCATGGGTTCCTCCGGTTTGGTCGAGCCCAAAACCCGCGAGTGCGGGCGCACCAGCGGGCGGACCTCAGCCTTCCTGACGGCCGGATAGGGACCCGGACATCTACCGGCGCGAGCGGGCAACCGTCGGGATCAGCGGCTGTTTCCGATCCCGATCTCCGCGGGTTCATTCGCCGAAAGCGTGTACACATCGCGTTCCTGCCCCGTCGCTTGGCCGGCGGCTCCGGCGTTCGCCTCCGACCACGCTTGGAACATGAGGACCGCCCAGAGGTCGTAATCCCACCGGGTCCGCTGTGCGACGTGTTCGGTCCATTTCGTCCGGATCGGCCGAGGATCGAGCATGCCTTCTCGACCGAGCCGCTTCTCTTCGAGGAGTGCTTCGGCCCAGTCGCGCAGCGGGCCGCGCAGCCAGGCGGAGATCGGCACGCCGAACCCCATCTTGGGCCGCTCCACCAGCTCGCGCGGGACATACCGGTACACGAGCTGACGCAGCAGCCACTTGCCCACGCCGCCCCGCATCTTGAACCGGAGCGGCAGCCGCCAGGCGAACTCGATGACGCGGTGGTCCAGGAGCGGGACGCGTCCCTCCAGGCTCACCCCCATGCTGGCGCGGTCCAGTTTGACCAGAATGTCGTCCGGCAGATAGGTGAGCAGGTCGAGGTACATCATCTGGTGCGCGATCCCAGGGACAGCCGCCCAGCGGGTCGGGTCGGTCTGAGGAATGGGCGGCTCGCTCGCGCCCGGCACGATCGCGGCCGGGAGCTTCCAGTAGGACATGAGATAGTGGTACAGCGCGGCGGGCGACCGTACGGCGAGCACATCGGCGGCCTGGCGCAGGCGCTCGCGCAGGCTGCGCGTTCCGGTGACGGGGCGCGCCAGCGCGTCGGCGAGCCGGGACATGCTCCCCGGCGCCGCGCCCGGCAGGGCCAGAGCCGCCGCTCCGCGGCGCACGGGTCCCGGAATCCAGTCGAGTCCGCGCCACAGGGCACGCCCGACCCGATAGCGGCCGTAGCCTCCGAACAGCTCGTCGCCCCCGTCTCCCGAGAGGCTTACGGTCACATGCCGCCGCGCCAATTCCGAGACCAGGAACGTCGGGATCATGGACGGATCGGCGAAAGGCTCGTCGTACAGCGTCGGCAGCCGCGGAATGAGCGCGAGCGCTTCCGCCGGGCTCACGTACAGCTCCGTGTGCTGAGTGCCAAGGTGCCGCGCCACCGCGCGCGCGTGCTCCGCCTCGTTGTAGCTCCGCTCGACAAAGCCGATGGTGAAGGTCCTGACCGGCCGGTCGCTCTGGGCCTGCATGAGCGCCACCACCGCGGAGGAGTCAATCCCGCCCGACAGGAACGCTCCCAGCGGCACGTCGGCTTCCATCCGGATCTTGACCGCGTCCCGGAGCAGCGCGTCGAACTCGTCCAGGGCCTCGGCGGGCGACCCGGCGAATGGATCGGCGCACCCCCGCTCCACGATTTCGCGGGCGGACCAGTACGCGAGCGGCTCGGCGGGCGCAGCGGCGCTCGTGGCGCCGACGCTCAGCAGGGTGCCGGGCGGCAGCTTGGAGACGCCCCGAAAGATCGTGTACGGGCTCGGCACGTACCCCAGCCGCAGGTACACGGCGAGGGCGTCCCGGTCGATGTCGGCGCGGAACTGGGGATGAGCCCGCAGCGCCTTGAGCTCCGAGCCGAACAGCAGTGTGCCGCCGAGCCACCCGTAGTAGAGGGGCTTCTCGCCGGCGCGGTCACGCCCCAGGTGGAGCACGCGGTCCTGGCGGTCCCACAGGGCGAAGGCGAACATGCCGTTGAACCGCTCTACCGCTCGGCGAACGCCCCAGGCGCTGAAGGCGGCGAGCATGACCTCCGTATCGGAGCCCCCGCGGAAGTGGTGTCCCAGCTGGGCCAGTTCGCCGCGGAGCTCTCGGAAGTTGTAGATCTCGCCGTTGAAGACGATCACGTAGCGGCCGGAGGCGGACGACATGGGCTGGTGCCCGGTCGGCGAGAGATCCAGGATGGAGAGCCGGCGGTGGCCGAGGACGACGCCAGCGTCGCCGTCCACCCAGGTGCCGCTGTCGTCGGGCCCGCGATGGCGGATCACGTCCGTCATCGCCGCGATGATGCTCGTGGCGTGGCGCGGATCGACGCCACCCGGCCGCAAGTACCCGGCAATGCCGCACATGTCAATTCACCACTCAGGCCCGCGCGAGGCGCGGCTGCGGGGCCTCATCCTCGCGGCGCCGTCGCGGAGTCGCGAACGTTTCCTTCAGCGCGTGGACGTTGTGGTACACGGGAGTCTGGTACGCCCGGAGCGCGGCGTCACGCCGAATCGCCGCGGCCACCTCTTGCACGCCCGCGGCCACGGTGTACCTGGGCTCGAACCCCAGCACCCGCCGGATCTTCTCGAAGCTCACCCGGTAGTCTCGTGGATCGGCCATCGCATCCTGTTGGATGACGCGCACGCCACCCACGACCTCCGCAACGATGTGCCCCAGGTCGGAGATGCGGTGGTTCAAGGCATCGCCCCCGACGTTGAAGATCTCCCCGGCTACGGCCCCCGCCGGCGCCTCGATCGCGGCGATGAAGGCGCGCGCGACGTCGCGGCAATGCACGTTGGGGCGCCACTGATTGCCGCCGAAGATCGAGATCTCGCCGTCCACCACGGCGCGCACCGTCAGCGTGTTGACGACGAGGTCGAAGCGCATGCGCGGCGACAGCCCGAACACGGTCGCGAGGCGAAGCACGACCGGCTCCAGGTCGCCGGACCGGTCGAAGATGATGTTCTCGCTCAGCACCCGCGTCTTGGCATAGAGGGACACGGGGTTGAGGCGTGACTGCTCGGTCAGGAGCGATTGGTTGCTGGCTCCGTAGACGCTGCAGCTCGACGCGAACACCAGGCGGCGCACGCCGTAGAAATTGCATGCCTCGACCAGCACCTTGGTCGCAGTGTAATTGAGGTTGATCGTCTCCTCGGGATCGAGGTTGCAGGCGGGGTCACCCACGATGGCCGCCAGGGCGACCACGGCGTGAACATCGCGCAGCGCGCGACTCACGTCACGGCTGCTGCAGATGTCGCCCGGAATCACCTCGAGGTGGGGGTGGTGCAACCCATCGATGCCGGCGCGGCCGTAATCGAACCGATCCAGGATGCGCACGCGGTAGCCGCGCTCGAGGAGCATGCGGGTCAGATGCGAGCCGACAAAGCCCGCTCCACCGGTGACTAGCACGCGTCGCTGGCCGTCGGCGGCGCCGTGGTAGCGACCGGGGAGGATCGAGGAATCGAGCAGCTCGCGCAATGTCGCCCCCCCCGGCCGGTGGAGATCGCGGCCCAGCACGAAGCGCTCGATGCCGCGGACCGCGCGGACGCGGATCCCCGCTTCCTCGAGCCGCCGGCCGAAGGTCCGTACGACATCCGCCCTCGCCGAGGGCATGGCGGCGATCACCTCGCCCACGTGATGACGCTCCGCGAGCGCGAGGGCGTCCTTGAGCGGGCCGAGGACCGGCACGCCGTGCAAGACCGCTCCGAGCTTGGCGGGATCATCGTCGAGGAACCCCACCAGCTCTACCCCCGGTGCGGCGCTGTCGGTCAGCTCGCGGCCGATTGAGAGACCGTGCTCGCCGGCGCCGGCGATCAGCACGCGGCGGGGAGCGAGGGTCGCCGCGCGCGATGGCCGCTCGCGCCGCTTGGCGTGGGCGACGGACCAGCGGCGCAGAGTGCGCACCCCGACAGAAAAGAAGAGGATCAGCAGCGCGATCAGCAGAGCGGTTGCGAGGGAGACATCCGTAATGCGGAGCGACCGCAGCGCCAGCAGCGTGCCGAGCACGACCGCGCTCGACACGGTGAGCGTGGTCGCTTCCGGGAGGCTGGTGTAGCGCCAGATCGTGCGGTAGCTACCCCCCAGGGCTTCGGCGGTGACGAGGAGGAGCCCAGCCAGGCCGGCGAGGGTCGCCGTCGCGCCGACGCCGAGGGTGCCGATCCCCTCGCCTGCCGCGACGGCGACGACGACCGCGCTCGCGCCGCAGGAGAAGTCCAGCGCCGCCTTCGCCAGGCGACGGGCCGTAGGGTTGCGGACCAGGCGAGCCAGCGCAGGAATCGCTGCGAGGGCGCGCACCGGGCGCGAAAAGCCGTAGGCGATCTGTTGTACGTCGAGGCGTGCCGAAGTCAATCCCGATAACCGGTTGAGGATAAGAGCGCTACATCCCTTGCGTCACGATCTCGTATCAGGTCTTATGCCGGGTCCGCGGAAGGGCAGGGCTCCGGATCACGTTCGCTAACTCGCTGTGCGCCAGCATGTTACGCGCATTGGGCCCGCGGGCCCGCCCGGCTCGCCCCGGCCAAGTGCCGCAGAACCACCACAGTTTAGCGGCAGCGGTGTAGCTAGACGCACTCAGTTGGAGGTCTAGCGACAGGATGTTGAAAGGGGGTCGCCGAGGGGTTGCGACGGGTGATCGCACGGGCTGAAGCCCGGCCTCGGCTGTGGGGTCCGTCCTGAAGGACGGGGGGGCGCACCAGCGTCCTTGCGGACGCGCTCGGGTCGAGGGCGCCCTTCAGGGCGTCCAATCAATCCGTGTCGGGACCCTCCAGGGGGTTTTCAGAACCCGGCTAGTGCCGTTCCAACTTTTCGGGACTCATCGCAGAACCGGGATAGGCGTGACCAAAGAGCTCATTCGGCGAAGGGGAACTAGGCGCGAAAAGTTGGAACGGCGCTAGGGGATGTAGCGGACGATCCTGGGGCCGAGCGCAGTGGCGAGGCGTGCCGGCAGCCGCTTCCAGAGGCGTGGCCCCCACGCGAACGCAGGATCTTGTGGCGACGGGGTGGTTGTGCCATCGCGGGCCGAGCAGTCGTACCACCAGAGCGGCTCGTCCCGCGAGCCCCAGCGGCGCTTGAACTCGTGCGGGCCGGACCCGGGGTTCGAGCGGCCGAAGTTGAAGGTCCGCACGCCCTCGCTCGCGGCGTGTTCTATGAACGCCCAGTAGAGCAGCGCGTTGGGCCGGAGGTCCGGGGCGCTCGCCAGCGCCGACGCCCAGGTCACCTCGACCTCGTCGGCCCAGCGGAGCGCGCAGGCCGCGGCGACCGGCCGACCCTCGTGGTACGCGCAGCCGAACCACGTGTCCTCGGGGAAGACCGCGGCGATCGTCTCGAACAGCCGCCGGTGGTGCGTGGGCGTCCCGAGCTCGTGCATGTGCTGGGCGAAGACCGCGAAGAAGTCCTCCAGCTGGTCGCGGCCGAAGCGCACCGTCAGGCCCGCCTTCTGGGTGCGCCGCACGTAACTCCTGAGCCTGGGGTTGATGCCCTGCCACGCGGTGTCAGGCGAGCCCGGGGTGAGGTCGAGCAGGACGGTGACCTTGCGGTGTGAGACCGGGAGCGTGATCGGGAGCGGCGTCCGACTCCGCAGCTCGAGCAGCCCGACTCGCTCTCGCGCGGCCTGCGCGACCGCGTGGGCCACGAGAGCCTGCACGCCCGCCTCACTGCCGAGCGGCCCACCGTAGTTCAGGAACGGCATGGAAACGAGGTAGTGGCCAAACACGAGGCTCTTTACGCGCACCAACGGGAGCACGCCCATGAGCCCCCCATCCGGGTCGCGCGCCGCGAGGTAAACGCCCTCGTGCCCGAGGGCGCGCCGCATGACCGTGCGCCATCCGAACAGGTGGAAATGGGTCCACTGCGGCTGGGCGCGCACGAACGCATCCCACTCTGCCGGCGGGCCGCTGAACGGTTCTACGAGCAGCGTCACGGCGCGGTCCGTTCCCGGGTGGTTCGTCTGACGTAGAAGCGGTACAGTGTCGGCAGGCTCACCCGCGCGGCGTTTGTCAGACGCCGCACGAGCAGCGCCCGGCCCCATCCCCGGAACTGGGCGAGCGCTGCCAGCCTGGCAGGCGACGTACGGACCTTGGGGCCGAAGCGCCCGAGAATCCAGCAGCCGTCGACTTGTCGTGGGGCCAGCCACGGCTCCGAAGTGAACAGATGCGTGAGGCCGGCCGCCGCGGCCGAGCGCAGCGCCACCGGGGAGAGGTCGCCGCCCGGGAGCGACGCTATCCCGCAGGGCTCGTTCAGCAGCCCGGCGAGGATGTCGCAACTCACCCGCCACTCCTCGACCATCTGGCCCATCGTCTGGTCGCGGAAAATGTCGGGGTGGGTGTGGGAGTGGCTGCCGACGACGTGGCCACAACTGCGGATGTACTTGATCTCGTTCGCGTCCAGGAACGTGCGCGTGCCGATCAGGCTCGTGACGATGAAGAAGTGGCCCCTCCAGCCACGCCGCGAAAGCTCGTCGGCCGCGTACACGGCGCTCTTGCCCCCGTCGTCGAAGGTGAGCAGCAGGTGCCGGCCTGGGCGCGTGAAATCGACGTTCACCACCAGCGTGGGCACGAGCGGCCCGGCGGCGATACGGTCGAGGTGCGCCGCGAAAGCGCGGCGTGTGTGTTTGAACGGCAACGCCGCCGGGCGCTGGAAGCCTGATGTCGCCGGATCGTCCGTCACTTCGTGGTAGCCGAAGCTCGCGACCTGGGGTGCCCTCGTGGCCAACCGGCCGCCTCCTCCGCTAGCGCGACAGGGAGATGGCGGCGGCGTCCCGCGGGCCGCGGCGCCACCCGAAGACGTGGTCGACCACCCCTCTCAGGAAACCGACCCCGTAGCTGACGTGCAGCACGGGGAACACGGTGACCAGGACTGCGGCGGGCCCGACGCCGTGGGCGCGCACGGACGCCAGCGCGCAGCCCAGCACCAGCGCCGCGTAGAGCCCGAGTATGCCGGCCCCGACCCGCGCCGCCGGCGGCCACCAGAGCGCAGTGAGCGCCGACGCCGCGAGGCTCAGGAGAAACAGACCAGGAACGAGCTGGCGGAAGGTCATGATGCGGCCGAGCTTCTTGGCCACGAGCGGTTTGAAGTAGCCGTACTGGTAAAACATCCGGGCCACCTGCCGCAGGGAGCGACGTGCGTAGTACTGCGACACCACCTCGGGGAGGAGGAGGACCCGGCCGCCGTGCTTGATCAGACGCAGATCGAACTCGTCGTCCTGATTGCGCACCAGCTCCTCGTCGAACAACCCGATGCGCTCGAATACCTGCCGGCGATAGCAGCCGAACGACACCGCATCGGTCCAGCGGCGCTCCCGGGATCCGACTCGAAAATACGAATTGCCGACGCCGAGGGGATGGGACAAGCCGACCGCGATGGCCCGGGCGGTCGCGGAGTCGTCGCCGGGGAGAGTCGCGATGATGCCGCCGACGTTATCGGCCCCCGTCTCCTCGAGCGCGCCCACCAGCTGCGAGATGTAGCTGGCCGGATAGATGACGTGGGCGTCCATCCGCATGATGATCTCGCCCCGAGCGGCCAGGACGCCGATGTTGAGGGCGGTCGGGGTGATCCGCTTGGGGTTGTCCAGCACGTGGATCCTCGCGTACCGCTCGGCGTACCTCGCCAGGATGGCGCGCGTGCCATCGTCGCTGCATCCGTCCACCACCAGGATTTCGAGCCGCTCCTGGGGGAAGTCGCAGGCCAGGATCGAATCGAGGCACTGCGCGATGTGGCGCTCCTCGTTGCGACATGGGACCACGACCGAGACCAGAGGATGCGGGCTCACGGCCGGGGCGCGCGAATGAAGTCCCCGACGATCGCCCCGCGCAGGTCTTCGAGCAGCCCCGACGCGTTCACGATACGCTCGTAGAGCACGCCCACGAGATAGGTGGGGAGCGAGAACTCGAGATAGCCGGCGCCCCGGAGGTGGACGTGCAGCTCCGCCTCGATGAAGCCCGCTGCCGTCAGCAGCTTCCGCAGCCGCCGGCGGGTATTGGCACGGTAAAAGGTGGGGAAGACGTCACGCTCCGGGCGCCCCGTGGTGAATCGCAGCACATCGGCGTGGAACCGATTGGGGACCACGCGGCTGATTGGCGTCGAGTAAAACCAGATGTTCGGCGTCTTGAAGACGAGATGGCCCCCGGGCCGGAGCACGCGGGCGAGCTCGGCGAAGGTGTGAGCGGGATCCGCCAGATGCTCGATGACCGACTGGCTGCAGGACATGTCGAAGCTCGCGTCCGGGAACGGCAGCCGTCCGCCGTCATAGACCACGGCGCGGTCGACCCAGGGGTTCTCGAGCACGTCCTGGTCCACGTCGACCGCCACCACCTCTCGGCCGGGCCCGCGCAGGTCGAACTCCTTCGCTCCCCGCCCCGCGCCGAATGCCAGGATCCGACTTGCCCCGGCGGTCCTCGCATGCACGAGGGCCCAGTAACGGCTCTCGCGCCCGTCGTACAGTCTCCGCTTCAGCCAGCGCACGGTCGCCGAGCGCGACGGACGGCCCTGGCGCGGGTCAGTGGGGCGCTGCGGCACGCTCGTCACGAGTCCTCTCCACGGTGATTATGGTGCGCTCCGTTCAGCACGGAGCGGTAGATCTCAATCACCTGTTGCGCCATGCTCCGCTCATCCAGTTCGGCGACGGCGCCTCGGCTGCGGATGCGCGCGCCACGACGGAGCACGCGGTCGAGCGCGGCGGCGAGCGTCTCGGGTTGATCGTCGGCGCAGACCTCGCACCCTTCGATCCCGCGCAGGCGCAGCGGCACGTCACCCACCGGCACGGAGACGACGGGGAGCTCGCACGCGAGCGCCTCCTTCACCACGTTGGGCGAGCCCTCTTGTGACGAGGTGCAGATCAGCGCGTCGCAGGCATTCATGTAGAGCGGCACGTCGGTGTGCGGTGCGCCCCACGCGGTGACCAGTTCCACGGGGCAGGAGTGATTCACGATCTCCACGGCACGTCGGGCCAGCGCGTGACGTTTCCGCGCCTGTGCCGGGTTGCCGACGAAGAGCACGTAGCGCCCGTCGAGCGGCCACTTCAGGGCGTGCCGCGCAGCGTCGCGCGGCATGGGCCGGAACAGCTCTAAATCGAGGCCGGAGGGGATGACAACCGCGGGGACCGACGGAGGCAAACTGCGCTTCATGTGCTCTGATACGACGATCACCGCATCTGCGTTGAGCGCCACCAGACGGGAGAGCCGCTGCAGGACGCGCCCCTTCCAGGTGTAGCGGCCGTCGACGTCGCTCACGATTCCCAACAGGTCGCTGCCTCGAAAGGTCACCACCAATGGAAGGCGCTTGGGGAGCGCCAGCAGGCCGCTCTGGCCGAACTGCGCGTGCACCAGGTCATAGCGCGTGGGGTCGAGTTGACGCCGGGCGCGCAGCCACCCTCCCACGTACCGGTTGAGCTTCTGCTCGCCGCGGAACTGGAACACATCGACCGCAACGCCCGCGGCTCGGAGAAAGTCCGCCTGGCGTTTGATGAAATGGGTGGTCCGCGGCTGTCCCGGGGTGGGCCAGGCGCTGGTGATCATGAGGACGCGGATCGGCTTCATGGTACTCGAGCTTTCGTCGGGCGGACGTGAAGGGGGAAGATGGAGCGGGCGAGCTCGGCGAGCCGTCGGAGCGACGCCC
>QHVD01000151.1:15593-22649 GCA_003222235.1 Gemmatimonadota bacterium
CGCATCGCAGCGCCCAAGCGAGCCAGTGCACGAGCCGTACACCGTCCGCCCGGGCCGCCCGGCCGTCCTGCCAGATCTTGCACCAACGCACCCCGGGCCGGGCGCGCGGCACGGCGGGCCGGGGCAGGCCTGCGAGGTCGCCGTACACCAGCGCGGGCACGTTCACGCCCGCCAGCGCGGCCGGATGATGCCACAGGGTGAAGCGGGGGTTCACCTCGAGCAGGTATAACCGGCCGTCGGGACCTCGCTTGAAATCGAGCTTGGCGACGCCACGGAGGTCCAGCCGCCGGACCACCGCCCGCCCCGCGGTCGCCACGTCCGCTGAGTCGGTGATGACCAACGCCGTGCTGTGACCGAACTGCGTCGGCCAGGTCCGGATCTTTCGCCCCGTGAACTCGGCGACGATGTCCCCCGGCTCATCGACGTAGACGTGGTAGCTCTCGACGTCCGTTTCCGCGCCGGGCACGAGCGTTTGCGCCAGCATGGGAACGTTGGCGGCGACGATTCGCGGCCAGAGCACCCGCAGAGCTTCGAGGGTGTCGACCCGCAGCGCTTTCCCCGAGCCGCCGACCGGCGTCCAGCGGTCCGTGCGGCGCGTGAGGGGCTTGATCACCACCGGAAAAGGGATGTCGATCTCCCGCAGGTCCGGCTGCTCGGCCGGGTCGAGCCGCCGTGCAGCGGGTACGGGCAGGTCCAGCCGCCGTGCCAGGGTCTGGAAGCGGGACTTGTCCACCAGGTCTTCCACCAGTGCGGCGTCGGCCATGACGAAGCGGAACGCCGAGCGCAGCCGGTCCCGGAAGCGGGAGACGAGCAGCAGCTCGCGATCCTCCTGGTAGAAGAGCACCGGGGGCTGGTGCTGCGCGGCGCCGAAGCGCACCAGCGTTTCGACCTGTTCCTCCCCGCGATCCCACGTGTCTACCCAGGGAAGCGCGGCACGGGCGAAGCGCGAGTAGCGAGGAGGCGCTCCTGGGCGGGCCACGACCACGCACGCGATTCCGGCCAGGCCCAGGGGCCGAAGCAGATCCATGTCGCCCATGACGCAGGCGAGCGGCCGGGTCTCCGGCATCTCTAAGGCTCCACCGGGGTGTGGCTCCGCTCACGCCCCGGCTGCTGGTCTTCCACCTGGCCGGCTTCTACCGGACTGGGGGGGAGCAATGAGAACGGCAACCGGCCGAGGCGGCCCCGGATGGCCTGCTGCCAGCGGTAGACCGCCTCCGCCAGATCGCGCACCCAGATGAGCGTCCGGTAGCGGCTCCACACCCAGCGATACTTGCTCGCGTCCCGCTCGGCGCCGAACTTCGCCTTGAAGTCGCCGCGGCCCATCAAATCGAAGTTGGTGCACCCGAGTGCCATCGCCTTTTGCATCACCGTCCAGGTCATCAGCTCGGTCGGCCGGTACCAGCGGTATTGGGTGCGGTGCGTCCACATCCACAGCAGCAGCTCGTGGCCGTCCACCGTGAACATCCCCGTGGCAACGCAGGGACCGCCCTCCTTCAAGTAAACGGAGATGGCGATCAGGTTGCCGGCCGCCTTCATGTGGCGGAAGAACTCCAGCACGCGGCGTTTCCCGAATGGGACGCTGAAGCCGCGGCGGGCGTACACTTCTTTGATCTGGGAATAGTGTTCGTCCACGAAGGCTTCGTCGTCCTCGAGCCGAGTGACGAGTCCGAGCTTGATGGCGCGGCGCGCGTTGCGGCGTGCGCTCTCCTTCATCACCTTCGCCATCTTCGCCTCGTCGCCCGGGTAGAGGGGCGCCCGATAGGTGAAGACCGTCTCACCCCGGAACCCCGATGCCCGCATCGCGACGGGGTCCAAATGGCTGCACATCAGTTCGATGTGGTGGACGCCGTGGCAGCGCCGGAGGAACGGCACCAGCGTGGCGGCGAGATCCGCCGAGGAGACCCGCTGCTCGTCGAACAGGGGTCCCATGCTCACGGTCTGCCACCCCGGCAAGGGGGACCCGAACAGCCGCAGCGGGCCAAGTCGGACTAGGAGGCCCGGGAGACACCCCACGATTTCGTGGTCGCGCTCGAGGATCAAGTACAGCGGCCGGCCGCACCCCGAGGCCTCGAGTGAGCCGAGCCAGGCGCGTGTGTGAACGACGCGGTGGTGGTCGAAGCGCCGCACCAGCGCGTCCCACCCCTGCTCCTCCGCGGGCGTGGCGTTCCGCACCGTGAGACGCCTCTTCCCCTGCCGGCGCCGGTCCGCGACCAACTGACCGTTCAGCGTTGACCGGTAGAGCTCGAGCACCTGCTCGGTCAGGACCTTCTCGTCCAGCGATCGCACGGCGGCGCGGCCGGCGACGCGTTGGCGTCGGCGCAGGACTCGCTCGAGCGCGGCAGCGATCGTCTCGGGCCGGTCGTCGGCGCACAGCTCGCAGCCGTCAATCCCATGGAGGCGGAGCGACACGTCCCCGACGGCCACGGAGACCACGGGGAGGTCGCATGCGAGGGCCTCCTTGACGACGTTGGGGGATCCCTCCTGCACAGACGTGCAGACCAGCACGTCGGCGGCGCTCATGTAGAGCGGCATCTCGGCATGGGACACGCCCCAGGCGACCACCAGTTCTGCCGGCAGGGAGCGGTTGAGGAGCGCCACCGCGTCCTGGGCCAGCGCGTGCCGTTTGCGCGCCTGGAACGGTCGGCCCACAAAGAGCACCACCCGCCGGTCGAGCGGCCACCCGAGGCGTCGGCGTGCCTCGTCCTGCGGGATCGGCTGGAACAGCTCCAGGTCGAGGCCGGACGGGATGACGGTCGGACGGGCGGAGGCGGGGAGGTACGCCTTCATGTGCTCGGACACGACGATCACCGCGTCCGCCCGGCGCGCGACCGCGCGGCACAGCCGTTGTACCAGGCGGCCCTTCCAGCTGTGCCGCCCGGTCGCGTCGCTCACCATGCCCAGGAGGTCGCTCCCACGGAAGGTGACGACCAAAGGCACTCGCTTCGGCAGCGCCACGAGCCCGCTCTGGCCGAATTGGGCGTGGACCAGGTCGTAACGCCCCGTGGCAAGGCGACGCCGCACTTCGCGCCAGGCGCGCAGGTAGTTCCACGGCCTCTGGGCTCCGCGGAAGTGGAAGACCTCCACCTCGGCGCCCGCGGCCTGGAGGTAGTCGGCCTGGCGCTTGATGAAGTTCGTCGTGCGGGGTCGGTCTGGCGTCGGCCAGTCGGTCGTGACCATAAGGACGCGGAGCGGCCCGCGGGTCGCGGGTCGGGCGGGCGCGGCGTGGGACGAAGGACTCCGGCGCAGCGGCCGGGTGACGAGCTCGCCCACGCCGTGCACCAACTCTCCCACCACGGGCCAGGCGTCACCGGCCGTCCAGGTCTCGTTGCGGGTTCCGGGTGGCTGGCGGCCCAGCAGCTCGCGCAGACCTTGCCACCAGCTCGGGTAGCGACCAGGGTACCCGCGCGGCGCTCCCGCGAGGATGTAGAGAAACCGTTTGACGTCTCCCCACACCCACCGCAGCGTCACGCCCTCGGGCCGCGGCCACCTCTTGCACGCCCGCTGCCACGGTGTACCTGGGCTCGAACCCCAGCACCCGCCGGATCTTCTCGAAGCTCACCCGGTAGTCTCGTGGATCGGCCATCGCATCCTGTTGGATGACGCGCACGCCACCCACGACCTCCGCAACGATGTGCCCCAGGTCGGAGATGCGGTGGTTCAAGGCATCGCCCCCGACGTTGAAGATCTCCCCGGCTACGGCCCCCGCCGGCGCCTCGATCGCGGCGATGAAGGCGCGCGCGACGTCGCGGCAATGCACGTTGGGGCGCCACTGATTGCCGCCGAAGATCGAGATCTCGCCGTCCACCACGGCGCGCACCGTCAGCGTGTTGACGACGAGGTCGAAGCGCATGCGCGGCGACAGCCCGAACACGGTCGCGAGGCGAAGCACGACCGGCTCCAGGTCGCCGGACCGGTCGAAGATGATGTTCTCGCTCAGCACCCGCGTCTTGGCATAGAGGGACACGGGGTTGAGGCGTGACTGCTCGGTCAGGAGCGATTGGTTGCTGGCTCCGTAGACGCTGCAGCTCGACGCGAACACCAGGCGGCGCACGCCGTAGAAATTGCATGCCTCGACCAGCACCTTGGTCGCAGTGTAATTGAGGTTGATCGTCTCCTCGGGATCGAGGTTGCAGGCGGGGTCACCCACGATGGCCGCCAGGGCGACCACGGCGTGAACATCGCGCAGCGCGCGACTCACGTCACGGCTGCTGCAGATGTCGCCCGGAATCACCTCGAGGTGGGGGTGGTGCAACCCATCGATGCCGGCGCGGCCGTAATCGAACCGATCCAGGATGCGCACGCGGTAGCCGCGCTCGAGGAGCATGCGGGTCAGATGCGAGCCGACAAAGCCCGCTCCACCGGTGACCAGCACGCGTCGCTGGCCGTCGGCGGCGCCGTGGTAGCGACCGGGGAGGATCGAGGAATCGAGCAGCTCGCGCAGACCTTGCCACCAGCTCGGGTAGCGACCAGGGTACCCGCGCGGCGCTCCCGCGAGGATGTAGAGAAACCGTTTGACGTCTCCCCACACCCACCGCAGCGTCACACCTTCGGAGTAGGCGGCGGACGGCGCCATCTTGTGACCGCGCAGCAGGTCCACCCACAGGCGTGGAAAATCCACGCCGGCCGACACAGCCAGCTGGAGCGAACCCCAGAAGCGGCCGTTCACCTCCATCAGGGACGGGGCGTTGGTGCCGTCGTCGCGGAACTCCACCATGGCCGGCCCGTGCCACTTCATCTCGCACAGCAACCGCTCGGTGGGCTCGCGGAGCCGGGGGTCGAGCGCCACCGCGCGGCGCAGGCTGCTGCCGGACCCGGATGGCCGGACGTCCCGCAGCCGCTCGTGGGCGAACCAGGCCACGGGCTTGCCATGGTCGCACAGGGCGAAGACGCCCTTGCCCTGACCGGGCACGAATCCCTGGATCAGCGGCCAGCGGTCCCCTTGCCGGCTCGCTTCGAGCGCTGCGTCGAGTTGGGCGGGGTGGCCGACGTAGCGGGCGCCGCCGCCCGGCCAGAACACGGCGCCGTCGAGCATGTTGCTGAAGCGGGGCTTGACGACGCAAGGGTAGCCCACCGCTTCGGCCGCCTCCCGGGCGTCTGCGAGCGAGGTCGGCACTCGGGTCGGCGGGATCGAAAGCCCGCAGGCGCTGGCGTAGCGCACGGTCTCCGCCTTGTCGAACGCCCGCAGCAGCATGTCGTCACGGCCGCACCCGACGATGATGCCCTGCGCCTCCCACGCCTGGCGCTCGGCGTTGCAGAGCAGGCACGCGCGTTCGGTGAGCGGCAGCACGATTGTCACACCGCGCTCCCGCGCCCAGCCACGCACCTCGGCAAAGGCCGCGACTGTTTCACCCGCCAGGCGAAAACGGCCACGGCAATACGTCGACCAGGCCGCGAGCGGCCACCGCCGGTGGCTCGCGACGAGCACCTCGTGGCCGGCGCGGCCGAGCGAGCGCACGCAAGCAAGCGCCTGGTTGGTGTGTCCGTCCAGCACGAGCACGCGTTCCTGGGTCTCGCGTGTGTTCCGCGGCGTGAGATCCGGGCTCATCGCGCGAGCTCCTCGATGCGATCAAGCCGGGCGACACGGCGTTGAGCACGTGGAACGAGCGGTCATCTCCCAGACAGCGAAAATCCATGTCGAGCGTCCCGGTCTCGAGGTCGAGCAGCTGGGCGCGGATCCCCGCTTGGCCCCACCTGCGGTATTGCGCGGGCCGGGTACCTTGCACGAGCTCGGCGGCGAGCTCGACGATCCGCCGCCGGCTGTATTTGCGGACCTCGCTCCACGCGAGCGATCGGAAATCGCCGGCGTTGGAGAAGAGCAGCCCCGCCTGGCGGGCGAGAATCTCCGCGCACTCGCCCAGGTCGAAGTTAGCCAGCCCGCCGTAGTGCTGCCGCCAGAAGGCGGGAATCGCGGTCGGTCCGATTTTCACGTTGCCGGCAGCGGTCAGGGTGAAGTGGACCCCGAGGAAAGGCTGGCGCAGATCCGGCACGGGGTAGATGTGGGTCTGTGGCGGCCGGCTGCCACCGTTGCCGTAGAGGTACAGGCCCTTGAACGGCAGAATGCGGTACCGCTCGCCGAAACCGTAGTCCCGGGCGATCCGGTCCGCGTAGAGCCCCGCGGCGTTGATCACGTAGCCGGCGGCGACCCGCCCCGCCGCTGTCCGCACGCCGCCCGCCTCGGCGCCGCGGTAGGCGGTGGAGGTGCAGATGGTGATCCCGAGCGCTCGCGCGTCAGCTACGACAGCGGCCACCACTTCGGCCGGGTCTACCGACGAGGTGGTCGGCGAGAAGAGCGCGCGCTCGTACGTGCGCACGCGAGGCTCGATGAGTCGCGCCTCCTCGGCGGTGAGCTCCTGCAGCTCGATCCCGTTGGCGCGGGCCCGGCGCACGAGCTCGTCCATGACGGGAAGCTCCCCCGCGTTGCGGGCGACCACCAGCTTGCCGCAGCGGTTGATCCGCAGCCCGCGCGCTTCGCAGTAGGCCGTCCACGCGCGGTTTCCGGCCTTCGTGAAGCGCGCCTTCAGCGTGTCGGCCGTGTAGTAGAATCCCGGCCGCTCGCGTGCACGCCGCAGTCGTTCTCTTTCTCGATGAGCGTGACCGCCGCCTCCGGATGACGGCGTTTCAGCTCGAGTGCGATCGTGAGGCCGATGACGCCCCCGCCGATAATCAGGAAATCAGCCGTGCCGGCGGTCCTCATATGGACTCCGCGGACCGCGTCCACGCGGCGGTGAGACGCCCCAGGGCCGTCGCGGCGCCAACCACCGGCACCCAGCACAGCCGCGCGGCGGCACTCCAGTTGGCGGACCGCAGCCCGGCCACGAGCTGTTGGAAGTACAGCTCCCCGTTCACGCGGAGCGCTGGGAACCGATACGCGCCCCGCGCGAACTCTACGCGGCCCCACCTTTCGAGGGGTAAGGCCCGGCGCACCGGCGGCGGCACCAGCGGCGCTCCGGGTCGGTCGCGACGAATCTGCTCGACGTAGCCAAGGTAGCAGCCCAGGCTGCAGAGGACACCCATGCGGCGGGCCGTGCCGAGGATGTAGTCCCAGTCGAGCGCATC
>QHVD01000433.1 GCA_003222235.1 Gemmatimonadota bacterium
TCGCCTCGAGGAGATGGGGAGGGCGGGCGAGCGGCCAGCGTGCCACGGCCAAGTCGTCCGGCGACAGATCCGGTCCCGTCTTGATGAACCCCTTGGCGTCGAGTGCGAGGCAGCCGCCCAGCCAGCGAGTGCTGGGAGCGGCGCCCGTCATGGCGAAGACGTGCCGGATGCCGTGAGTCTCGATGCGCCCGCTTTGCTTGTCGCGCCAGCCCACCCGCTCCAGGTGACCGTTCCCCTCGAGGCTCACGATCTCCGCGTGCACGTGACGGACGATGCGAGGGTGGTCCTCGATGCGACTGATCAGGTAGCGCGACATGGTGTCGGCCAATCCCTCCGAACGGATCAGCATGTGCACCCGCTTGGCGCCCTGTGCCAGGAACACCGCAGCCTGGCCCGCCGAGTTGCCGGCGCCCACGATGATCACCTCTTCATCGGCGCACAGCTGCGCCTCCATGAAGGTCGCCGCGTAGTACACCCCGGCGCCTTCGAACTGTGGCAGGTTCTCGATCGGGAGTCGCCGATACTCGGCGCCCGTGGCGATGATCACCGCGCGCGCCGGCAGCCGCTGCCCGTCGCCGATCTCGATGGCGTACGGCTTCCGGTCGCAGGCGAGCCGCGTAGCGCCTTTGGCGATGATCACTTGAGCACCGAACTTCTCGGCCTGCGTGTACGCACGGTCCGCCAGATCCTGGCCGGAGATCCCCGTCGGAAAGCCCAGGTAGTTCTCGATCTTCGAGCTGGCGCCGGCCTGGCCCCCGGGCGCGGTCGACTCCACGACCAGGACATCCAGTCCTTCCGACGCACCGTACACCGCCGCTGCCAGCCCCGACGGTCCCGCGCCGACGATGACCAGGTCCCGGATCGTGGTCTGATCGATCGCGTCGTTGAAGCCCAGGCAGTCGGCGATCTGCTGATTGGTCGGGTTCCGGAGCACGACATCGCCGCGACAGATCACTACAGGCACGTCTGCGGCACTGACGTGGAAGCGTTCGAGCAGCTCTTCGACGCCGGCATCGCGGTCGAGGTCGAGCACTGTGTAGGGATGCCCGTTTCGCGTGAGGAACTCACGGATGCGGAGCGTCCCCTGGCAATGAGCCGACCCGAGCAGCACGACGTCGCCGACTCCGCGGGCGATCAGCTCAGCCCGGCGAAGGATGAAGGCGCGCATGAGGATCTCGCTCAGATCGCCGTCGGTCTGGATGAGCGCCAGCAGGTCGTCGCGACCGACTTCGATGACCTCACCGACGGCTCCCACCTGGAGCTGGGCGAGCCCGCGGCGGCCCGACAACATGGTCACCTCGCCCGTGAACATCCCCGGGCCGAATGACACCAAGACCTCCTCGCCGGCCGCCGACGGACGAACGACGTCGATCCGGCCCGAGGCGACGACGAAGAGACGCGCTGTGCGCTCGCCCGCCTGCACCAGCACCTCGCCCGGCGCGACCCGGCGCCGCCGCCCGTGCGCAGCGATACGGGCGATCTGCGCCGCGGTGAGCGTCGGATAGATCTGGTCGGCCCTCACTCCGGACCGCGCTTGCTCCCCGTTCACAGCCTGCGCCATGGCAGCTCCTCTCCCGGCTTCCGGCCCGCGCCCCCCCGTCAATGCGCCTCCTGGCGTGCAGCGGCCCCTTGCCCGCCCCAGCGGCGCACCACCGAGCGGAGCTTGAAGGCGCCGACCACGGACGCGACACCGGCCACGATCGCAAAGCCGGCGATCAGTCCCATGATGGCGGCAAGCGTGGCCGGGGGCGAGAGCAGCGCGAACGCCGACGCGCCCAGACTAAACGCGCCGAGGGCCGCGGTCCAGCCCCAGGGGAGGCCGATGCTCCTCTGATGCAGCGCCGCAGTGATGCCAAGGATCCCGGTGATCATGAGCCACAAGGCGACCCACACGACCGCAAAGCTCAGGGAAAGCACCGGGTAGTAGAAGAGCGCGGCGACCCCGAACCCGACACCCACAAGGCCTGAGAGGAGCAAGACCCACCAGCGTTTCATGACGGGCACAAGCTCGATCGCGTGCACGATCTCGACGACACCCGAAAAGAGGGCCCAGAACGCGATCACCAGAGCGAACGCGGCGACCGACTCGAGGGGGCGCGCGAGGACGAACACTCCCACGGCGAGAGCCAGCATGCCGCGCAGCACGAGCGCCCACCAGGTGCGGCGATACAATCGCTTGAGATCATCGAGGAGCGGGGTTGCCATGGTGCCTCCGTTAGGGTGCGCTACCGGTGAGGACCATACGTGTTCGCGTGACCGGCCAGTCATTCCACGGGAGAGGAGTCTTTTTGTATCTAGGGGGAGAGAGACGCTCCTACTCCGAAAGGAGTAGGCCGGCGCCCTCAGTCGAGGGGGATGAAACCGCGGTCGAGCGTCGCCGGCGCATCAAGAGCCACGCTCCGCCGCCGTACACCGCCACCTGGAGCCAGAGCGCGCCCCACGATCGCCATGCCTCGCCAAGGTGAGCGCCCATCTCGCCGATCTGGAGAAACCCGCGGATCCCGAACGTACTCGGCAACACCACGGACAAGGCCCGGACCCAGGTCGCCTGCGCATCAATGGGGAAGCTCGCCCCCGACAAGAACAATGCGGGAATGGA